>NZ_ABCK01000015.1 GCF_000170755.1 Lentisphaera araneosa HTCC2155 | reverse complement strand
ATTACTGAAAAATGATAGGGGTTATTGTATAAAAGCTTAGAGCTCTATGCAAATGTTTTTTATTTAAAGTTGCATTAAATGAGTCTCGGTTTGGCTAAGACATATTTAATCTTGCTTATTATAGTTAAGTTTAGGTAAGGGTCAATCTGGTTTTTAGTTAAAAATACCAAAAAGTAACACTTTTTTCATTTATTACATAAATCGTAATAAATTATTTTGGTCTTAAAAAACCCTCAGCAAGTGATTACTGAGGGTTAAAGGAAGGTTTTTTAGTTTATTTAAGCAGGAAGAGCGCCTTTGAGTGCTGCGGCTTCTTCCTGAGCTTTTTTCGTTGCGGCGGCCGCAACTTCTTCATCTTTGGCCGAGAAACGAACTAATGCTGTTGCGATACCTGCAAATACAATGATGCCTCCAAGAATGAGAAAACTATTAGAGATACCAGCTGCTTCTGCTGCTTTCGTTGAAGCTTCTGTAATTTGACTTGGATCAACAGAGGCATGTGAAGTCTTACATTTCTCACGAATTAACCAAGCAGCGAGTACGGCACCTGCGTTACCTCCCGCACCCACGATACCGGATACTGAGCCAACGCATTTTTTATTAATAAAGGGAACAACTGTGAAGGTGGCACCTTCCGCCATTTGAACACTGAGAGAAAAGAGGATGAGAACTACGATGGCGAGTGGGAAATAAGTGATTTGTGAGAAAGATGCGAGAATAAGGCCTTCGATGACCATGATGAGCATAAGGAACTGAACGCGACCTTTGAGACCTTTTTTGATGCCAAATTTATCACCAAGGAAACCACCAGTCGTACGAGCGAAAATATTCATTAAGGCAAAACATGCTACCAGAGTACCTGCCTGGCCACGACTTAAAGAAAATTGTGCTTGTAGATAGTCATCCATTTTTCCATAAACAGTAAGTTCGATACCGAAGCAACCAGCATAAACGAGGAAAAGGATCCAGCTGCGGTAGTCTTTTGCAGCTGTTAGGAAGCCACCTTCTTTTTTTGACTGAGCATCGGTTTTTATTTTACCAGCAGCTTTGAGGTCTTTGAAGTTACCCTCAGGTGTGTCTTGTGTAAATTTGTAATAAACGAGTCCCATGAGGAAGCAGATAACACCCGCTACACCCATTGACCATCTCCAAGCATCGGCTTCAGCTACGCCACATGCGACCACGCCAAGAGCTATTATTGGCATAATCATGCGGTTAGCACCACCACCGAGGTTACCCCAGCCGGCAGAAGTTGCATTGGCTGTACCTACGCAATTGGGGGCGAACATGAGAGAAGTGTGAACTTGAGTGATAACGAAAGAAGCGCCGATAAAGCCAATCAGTAGACGGCAGAAGAGAAATTGTTCGTAAGTTTGAACAAAAGCAATACCCATTACAGGGAGTGAGCCTAGAAGCAACATCCAAGTGTAGCAGAGACGAGGACCGTATTTATCACAGAGTTTACCGAGTAAGAGACGTGCAAAAATTGTGCCGGACACAGCTACAATAACTGAGAGGTTTGCTTGGTCGCCACTCATTCCAAGTGACTTTTTTACCGCTGGCATGAAGGGGACAATCCCAAACCATGCAAAAAAGCACATAAAGAATGCGATTGCGGTTATCCAGAAGGTGCGAATTTGAGGACTCTTAATGTCCGTCAACTTGAGTTTTGTGGCCTTGCCTGCTATTTCCATTTTGTAAATCCATTTTTACGTTATTGTAATAAATAGATCTAAAATAACGATTTTTCGTCTGCGTCGCTAGATTACTTAACTTGAAGGAATTATCAAATAGGAAAAATAAAAAATCTACAAAAAAGTAAATTAAAAAGGTGTATTTACATAATTGTAATAAAAAATAAACAGCGCCCCTTACACCACATAATTAAATTGGGCGCTGTTTAAATAATGAACTAGTTCATAGGGATACGGATGACAACACCACCCATAACTTCTCCCATTGCAAAATCATCACGCGGAGAATCTTTGTGATCGTTATGACAATCTATGCAAGCATCAGATACGGCAACATCAGGGTAAACAGCCGTGTAAAACTTTTTACCGCCGAGATCTTCAGTACCATAGAAGTTCTTGCCTGGGTTAGCACCAATATATTTTAGGCCTTCTTTCTCCATGGGAGTTTTTGGGGCATTTTGTTTATTGATGGGCCACTCAGATTGGAGAGAGTAAGTGAAGCCTGGGTTTTGTTCCATAGCGAGGTCACGAGCATAACGGAACATCTGAGCTGGAAGCATGACGCCATTTTCTCTGTCTTCCCACTGTTCGTGAGGCTTAATAATTTTCTTCTCTTTACCGAGGTTTTTAATCACGTGTTTAGTGTAGGCAGTTCTAGTACCTTTCATAACAGCGAAGAGAGCATCGGCCATTTTTTCTGGCTTAACGCTTGGCTCTGCAGCAGCTGGAGCAGCGGCAGATTCAGCAGGTTTATTGCAAGATGTAAAAAAGCTAGCTCCTAAAGCTAGAGCGAAACAGGTAGTTTTAATGAATTTCATGATGTGTATTCCTTGATTTAACTATGATAGGTGTGCCTGCAAATTGATTTAAATGAGAGCTTGTGAATGATGCTTCTATAAAGACCTCCTTATTCTCTTTCCTTCGCCCATTCGAGCGAAGGGATCTCTTTTTGAGGAGATCGATTAAAATTGTGTTGAATGAGTTCTTCGTCAGCTAGAGCATTAATAGAAAACTCTAAGCCATGGCACTTCATGCACGAGCTGCGAATCATTTTTTCATTGGGACGTAGATTGTTATTTTGATTGTGGTCAACCTTGACTTTGCCGTGCTTTTTAACTCGTGGCATATGGCACGTGGCACAGGAAACGCCTTTGTTAAATTCGCCCATTGCACTGTCGATGCGCCAGTAAGTGAAGTGAGGAGATTTTTTATAATTGAGTGAGTGTTCATCATTGTGACATTTCAGGCAGGCATCCATTGCTGCCGTTCGCAAACTGAATCTATGGTCGTTGTGGCAACTCACACAATTGACTTCGCGGTGTGCGGCCGTCGCTTTCATGTCTAAACGAGCATCGCCGACTTTCATTGCAGGCAAACCAACACTTAGGCGCATGCCGTGGCGACCTTGTTGAAAGGACTCACTTTCTTCTTCGTGGCATTTCTGGCAAGTTTGCCAGGGGACTTTATCGCTCCAAGTTTTATCTTCTTCATTTTCATGACAAGCACGGCAGTTGACTCCTGCAGCCGCGTGAGCCGTAGAACTCCAATCGTGAAGGATTTGCGGATTTGGCAATTCGGGAGAGTCGTGTTCAATCAGAGCTTTACTTTTATCGACTTTTTTATTGAGAGGGATTTCACTGGCAGCGTGTAGGTGATCGTCTTCCCCATAGTGTTTGACCAAGAAATCTTCGTACAAAGCACGATTGTCGTGGTAATTGTGACAGCCGGCGGTGGCACAAGTCTGATAATCGAGGCCTTTATGTGACTCACGCTCTTCGCCAATTTCGCTATGGCATTCCATGCAATAGTTATCGGGTAAGGTGACTCCCATTTTTCCTGTAGTGTGAGGGACGTGTTCGCTGTGGCAGGTGATACATTTACGACCGTCGAGCTTAGCGACCATATCAAAATTACGGGGGTCATTAAATTTATTTGCTGGATGGGAATCCTGAGAATCTTTGAGATCCTGTTGGTGACAGTCGATACAGGCATTCTCTTTAATGCCCATATTTGGCGTGTGGCAAGCATCGCATTTTAATTCGATTTGGTAATGACCATGGCTTGTGTCATTAGGGAGGAAATTGGGCTTGAGCTCCTCGTTGAGCAACTCATTTCCAAGGAAAATTGAGGCTATAGTACTGAGAGTAAGCCAGGCGAATATGGGAATGAATATTTTCATAATGAGAAGAAGTAAGCTTGTAGAATGTGAAAAGTAATGAGTACGGGAATCGGCCAGAAGACGAGAAAGTGAATAAAGGTGATTTGACGACGCCAGCGACGGCAAAAGGCCGCGACTTTGTTTGTGCCATAGAATTCAAAACTCGTGGTGAAACCGGTAATGACTCCAAAAAGGTTCATGGTGGTAAAAGTCCAAAATAAGTAGGCGTTAATATTTTTTCCTGAGTTAAATCCTGTGTGAGCCATGAGGATGACCAGGCTCATGAGTGCGAAGACGCCATGAGAAACACGCCACCAATTGTAGTTGCCAAAACGGAAGAATTTAAAACGTTTTCTAAGGCTGATCGCGGCGGCAAATAAACTGAGACCCAAAATAGTGAAGCCAGTGATTTGTCTCCATAAACCCGAGCGCAAAGTCTGAGTGAGTTTATAGGAACTTGAATCGTAGGAGTTGATATTCCAGTAAACGGGAGAGAAATAGAGGACGGCTAGGGTGATAAGGCAGAGACAAGAAGCAATCAGTAAACCACGGTTAGGTTTGTTGCGGAGTTCAACTTCTTTACCCGCAAGTTGAGCAATGAGCCCCTCGCAAGATCCGCAAGCCGTACAGGCACCCGTTTCTTTTTTGAGTGTGGCAATATCATTATTGCAAGTCTTGAAGCATTGGACGATTTCGCCTTTGCTCACTTTGAGACAGTTGCAGATAATGGTCTCGTCAGGCCATTTTTCCACGGAGTCACTTATGTTCCAAAAGCTACCCGTTTCCAGGAAGCTCTCGATTTCTTCATCAGTAACCAACATGCGGTTCTCAATAGCACTTTGAATACGACCTAAATCAGACCATTCACCAATGCCGATGGCACCGACTAAGTGTTTTTTGTCGAAGTTCAGCATGCGGTAACTTGTCTCATCTTGATAAACAAGAGACTTGAAGGGTTGAAGTGCGGCACCGAGACTGACGACGTTTTCTCCTAAGAGTTTCAGTCGTGTGGAAGTATCGGCTCCTTCAAAGGCTTGTTCTTGACCAGAGAAATTTGCAGCTAGGACTTCGGCCATTTTATATCCAGGGGCGACGAGCCCGTAGATTTTATTATTGTGACGAACACATTCACCCATAGCATAAATACTGGGTTCAGAAGTATTTAAGTGATCATCACAAATGATGCCCCCACCAAGTGAAACGTCAATTTTTGCTTGTTCCGCAACTTGGTGATTGGGGCGAATACCTGCAGAAACCACGATTAAATCGCAGTCTATGCTATCTCCATTTTTAAAGTGTAATTTTAGGCCAGTTTTTCCGCCGGATATTTCTTTACTGGAAACACCTGTGTGTACAGTGAAGCCCTTGTCGCTAATCGTATCTTTTAAACGCTCGGAAGCGTCGGGAGTTAATTGACGCGGCATCAAGAAGTCGGCCATCTCAACGATGTGAGTTTCTAAGCCTTGAGCTTTGAGGAAATCGGCGGCTTCGATGCCGAGTAAACCGCCGCCAATCACCACGGCACATTTTTTGTTTTCTGAAAAACTGCGAATGGCGTCAACGTCTTCAATCGTTCTGTAAGTAAAGACGCCTTCTTTTTCTACGCCAGGGATGGGAGGGACAAAAGCAGAGGATCCAGTGGCAAAAATGAGTTCGTCATAGGGATACATTTGGCCCGATTCAGACTTAACGATTTTGCTTTTAGCTTCAATTTGAGCAATGCCTTCGCCTAGGTGTAGCTCAATGCCATTATCCTTAAACCATTTCTCATCACTGAGTTGGATGCTTTTGAAATCTTTGTTTCTCGCATAGGTGGTGAGTTGGACGCGGTCGTAAGCTAAATGCTTTTCTTTACTGAAAATGATTAAGTCATATTTATTCATGAGACCCAGTTTGATGAACTGGTCACAGAAGTGCTTGGCAACCATGCCAAAGCCAATGATAATCATTTTTTCTTTCATCTGATAGATATTTCTTACTTAAAGTTTATGGATAAGAAGTCCCCGGGCCACCTCAGTGGAAGTTTGCAGGCGAAAACTAAGGCAGCCCGGGAGATTGTTTTATGCGTGCTTTTTCTTTAATTCCTCTTGTTCTTCTAAGAACGAAATTAAGTGCTCGCGGTAGGGGTAATAATTTGGATGGTTAAGTAATGTCTGACGATCTCTAGGTCGAGGCAGGTCATTAATCAAAATATCCCCAAGAGTTGCCTTTGGACCATTGGTCATCATAATAACGCGATCTGATAAATAGAGAGCTTCATCGACATCATGTGTGACCATGAGTGTGGTGAGTTTATGCTCGGCGTGAAGTTTCACGATTAAGTCCTGTAGCTCGTATTTCGTTAGCGCATCTAGCATACCTAAAGGCTCGTCAAGAAGCATGATTTTTGGCTTAAGTGCAAAAGCGCGGGCAATACCAACGCGTTGACGCATACCACTGGAGAGTTCTTTCGGCTTTTTATCGATGGCACCACTCAAACCAACGGCTTGGAGGTAGTGCATAACGATTTCTTCCTTTTCTTTGGCAGAGGCGTGAGGGTAAACCTTTTTGACGCCGAGCATAACATTTTCATATGCGGTTAACCAAGGGAGAAGACTAGGAGCCTGGAACACAACGCCGCGGTCGGGACCAGGGCCATTGATTTCTTTGTCGGCTACAGCAACTGAGCCCTTAGTGATGTCGTTAAGACCGGCTGCCATGGAGAGGATAGTGGACTTGCCACAACCTGAGTGACCAATGAGGCAGACGAATTCTGATTCAGGGATTTGTAAGCTGAAATCTTCGAGAACCACAAAAGGACCTTTTTTAGTTTCGTAGACTTTACTTAAATTTGATAGGTCTAAATAGCGATTTTTATCCATGGTTTAACCTCAGATGACTGCTGGAGCGATATCAGGTAGCGGGTAGCTACTGCTATCGGTCGTTTCGTTTGATTTTTCTTTGCGCTTTTCTTCGTTGAGGAAGCCAATGACTTCGGCACGTAAGCGACGGAACTCTTCGTTTTTGTTGAGAGTTTTACGCTCTCTCGGTCTAGGTATGTTGATGTCAAACGAAGGGCCTAAAGTGGCGTTTGGACCAATACTGATGGGAATAATTCTGTCGGCCATATAGATGCCTTCATCCACATCATTGGTAATGAGTACGATTGTTTTACCGGTAGATCTCCAGATTTCGAGAATTTGATCCTGAAGAACTGAACGTGTTAAGGCATCGAGTGCACTTAAAGGTTCGTCCATAAGTAAAATGTCGGGATCCATCGAGAGGGCACGTGCAACCGATACGCGTTGGCGCATCCCACCAGAAAGTTCTTTCGGCTTTTTGTGAATCGCAGGACTCAAACTCACCATGTCGACATACTTCTCAATAATCGCTTTACGTTCACTTTTCGATTTGTCTTTGTAAATTTGATTGACCGCAAGACCTACGTTGCCTTCAACAGATAACCAAGGGAGTAGGGAGTAGTTTTGAAAGATAACGCCGCGATCCGGCGCTGGACCTGTTACGGGTTGTCCTTTACTGCGCACTTCACCTTCACTGGGTTCGAGAAGACCGCCCATCAAGTTGATCAGGGTAGATTTTCCCGTTCCTGAAAAACCTACGATGGCAACAAATTCACCTTTTTTAATCTGTAGATTAACGTCTTTGAGGATCTCGGCGCGATTTTCCTTTTCGCCAAAATGCCTTGTGACATTATTGAGTTCTAAAATATTATCCATTTTTAACTCCAGCTTAAGCTGCTACGTCGTCGTTGAAACTTACGAGCTTTTGAAAGATGGACATGATGCGGTCGAGTACGGCACCAATGAGACCGATAATGAAGATACAGACGATGATGTTTGCGAGTGATTCAACTTTATTGTTCTGGTATTCTTGGTCAATGAACCAACCAAGTCCGCGTGAAGTTGCCATCATTTCTGCAACGATAAGTACCATCCAACCGACACCGAGTGTGATGCGAAGGCCTGTGAAGATATAAGGGATAGCAGATGGGATAACGATTTTGAAGATGCGGTCAAACCAGTTGAGTTTAAGTACTTTGGCAACATTCATGTGATCGGGGTCAACAGAACTTACACCGAGAGCAGTGTTTGAAAGTGTGGCCCACATAGAACAGAGTGCAACCGTAATACCGGCGTGGAGGAAAGTGTTCTTTAAGATTTCGCCTGTTAGTGCTTTGTCACCAACAAAGATGCCATCAATAATTTGAATTGTGATCAGTACCCAAGCGAGAGGTGATACTGGACGGAAAGTTTGGATGAGTGGATTCAAAGCCGTCATGATTGAGGGGCTGAGACCACAGAGAATTCCCATGGGGATGGCAATCACTGCAGCTAAGAAGAAGCCAAAAAGTACAGTTGTGATACTGAGTTTGATGTAATCGACAATGCTACCATTGGAATTGTATTCTTTTCCTTTGAAAATTTGCTTTTCAAAAGCGTCGAGCTTCTTTTTGTTAGAGATGATTTTTTTCTCTAACTCAGCTTTGTTAGGAGCTGTTTGGTAAGCAAGATCTTGTTGATAGTATTTGTCGATTTTTTCGATTTTCTTGATCAAGCTATTAGCTGTGTTTTGACTGCTTTTAAAGATGCGAACTAAGTTACCTTCATAAACAGCGACACGGCGATTATTGATGTTGGCGAGTTTAGATACGCTTTCGTCAGAGAACTTAGGCTTGCCATCAAGGCCAATAACTGGTTTGTTGTTTTCGTCAAAAACGAATTTTTTTAGTGAATTAAGCTGTGTTGTTAAGTTGGCGACTTGAGCTTTTTTATCAGCTTCAGCTTTATCAACAATCGCTTGGTTGACTGTGATTTCACTTTCGAGTTTGGCTACGTGTTTAGCAATTGTAGCTTTAACTGAGTTGATTTTAGAAGTTAAGGCTTTCTTCGTTTCCAAAGAACTGGCTTTTTGGCGTTGCTCAACGAGTGCTGCCAAAGTGATGCGTAGATCTTCGTTAGTTTGAAATTCTTCTTTGTTAAATTTTTCGCTTTTGTGGGTTGCCCACATAGCTTTGGCCTGACTTAATACGTAGGAGGGTCCAGGGAGTTGGCCAACAGAGGTCTTAATCTTAGTAGAGCAGTAGCTCCAGATCATGAAAAAACTTACCATAGCGGCAAGGGGTAGTGCTATTTGGCGTGAGAGATCGCCGATTTGTTCTTTTGGATCATCTCCAGTACACAATCGTACAATGGGTATGAACCATGTAAGTCCAGTGAGTTCAAAAAAGTTAATGAGCTTTTGTTTCATAGTGATTTATTCCTGCAAGTTTCCGCTTAGTGTGTCCCTCCCGAAGGAGGGACTGAAGATATTAATTAAGGTGCTTTGATTTCGAAACTATCGATGTAGTCGTTTGGCTTAGTGCCGTCGTAAGCTTTGCCGTCGATGAAGATGTCTTCGCTTGTTACTGGTTTGAAACCAGTTTCGTCATCACCTGGGATTTCACTTGCTTCGATGTTGCCTTCTTCTACGAGGAGTTTAGCCGCTTCCATGTAGAGAGCAGGTTTGTAGATTTTCTTAGCAGTTTTTGTGTACCATTCATCAGATTTGTCTTCTTTGAGTTGACCCCATCTGCGCATTTGAGTTAAGAACCAAACACAGTCAGAGTAGAAGGGGTAAGTTGCTTTGTAGCGGAAGAAAACGTTGAAGTCAGGCATTTCTCTGCGATCACCGCGTTCGTAAACGAATGAACCAGTCATTGAGTTGCGAAGAACTTTAGCTTCAGCACCTACGTAGTGGGATCTAGAGAGGATTTGTACAGCTTCTTCACGGTTTTCCATAGAAGCGTCTAACCATTTACCTGCACGAATGAGTGCTTTAAGAACAGCTGTGTGAGTTTTAGGGTATTTTTTTGCCCAGTCTTCAGTTACGCCAAATACTTTCTCTGGGTTGTTTTTCCAGATCTCGTAGTTAGTCACAACAGGTACACCGAGTTGCTTACCATCTTTTTCAGCAAATACAGCTTTTTGGTTCCAAGGCTCACCTACGCAGTAACCGAGGATAGCGCGACTGTTGAGGTAAGAAGGCATGAGTGGTGGTGCATTTGGTGAGATGATAACTTCTGCATCTGTATGACCCTTTGAGTCAGATGCAGTGTAGAAACCAGGATGGATGCCAGCAGCGGCTAACCAGTAACGTAACTCATAGTTGTGAGTTGATACAGGGAAAACCATACCCATGTTGAAAGGGCCATCCCATTCTTCGAGTACTGGCTTAAGGGCATCAGCTTTAATTGGGTGGATAGGCTTACCAGCTGCATCTTTGGGTACGTGTTCTTTCATTTGTTCCCAAACGTCAGTAGCCATTGTGATACCATTACCATTAAGGTCCATACTGAAAGCTGTGATAACGTTAGCTTTTTGACTCACACCAACAGTGGCGCCGATAGGCTGACCCGCGAGCATGTGAGCTCCATCAAGAGCACCTTTGATAACGTTATCTAAAAGGATAACCCAGTTTTTCTGAGCCGTTAACTTTACATTGAGGCCTTCCGCTTCAAAGAATCCTTTCTCTTTAGCAATAACTAAGGAGGCGCAGTCAGTGAGCTTAATGAAGCCAAAGTGGAGGTTAGGTTTTTCAACATCCAAAGGGATGGTGTTTTCGTCAACGCTTTCTGCCATTGTCGGCACAGTGCAAAAGAGGAAAAAGCTTAGGAGTGCTTTTTTAATTTTGTTTTTCATTTTTTGTCTCTTCTTTTAGTTTTACGATTATGTAATTAAAGTATCATTACTTACTATTTTGTAACTAAGTATAAACTATAAACCTATTTTTGAAATTCAAGTTAAGATTGTCGAGAAAAGAAGAAAAATAACGCATTATATGTAAATTCTTTATTTTAATATGTTTATGTATTTTTAAGTGGGTAGACATCGTTTTCTTAACCTAACTTTTATTGTTAAGTATAAAGATGTTTATGTAAAGAGCTTACAAAAATTAAGGATCAAAACTGAATTGCCTATAGACAAAAAAACCTCATTCAACATGAGGTGAATGAGGTTAACTAGGTACTGTGAAAGGAGTCTTTAGGGGCAGTACTTTTGATAGAAGTGACGGAATTGGCTATAAGTCATTTGAAGTTGACGTGCGGCTTCGCTTTGATTGCCCCCGCAGTCTTCGTAAGCTTTAAGGATGAGTTTACGCTTAAAGTTTTCAACGCGATCATCAAAGCTAAGGCCAATGTAGTCGGCTCCAGAAATAATTGCAGGCAGTTCTTGTTCCTCTATATAAGGAGTGTCACCAAAGAGGTAGAGTCTTTCAACTATATTTTTGAGTTCGCGAATATTCCCCGGCCAATAATAATCCATCAGCACCTCAACAGTACTGCTGCGGAATTTACGTTCTTGGAGCGAAGGCATTTCTTCGTGAAGCAGTTTTACAAAGTGCACGATGAGGGCCGGGATATCATCTTTTCTTTGACGTAAAGAGGGTAGCTCAATTTCAGCAAAGGTTAGGCGATCATAGAGGTCACGACGAAAGAGCTTTTCTTCCATGAGTTCCTCGAGGTTTGCGTTGGTTGCAGAAATGAGGCGAACATCGACTTTGATCGGCTTGGAACTTCCAACGCGTTCAAAGGTTTGATATTCGACGGCGCGCAAAATTTGTTCCTGGAAGTTCATCGGCATAATGCCAACTTCATCCATGAATAGGCTGCCTTTATTGGCTTGCTCCATGCGGCCAATACGTTGTTCATTAGCACCTGTAAAGGCGCCTTTCTCGTGACCAAACATCTCGGAGGCAATAAGTTTTTCTGTAAATGCTGCACAATTGATGGTGACAAATTTCTCATCAGCTCGTGAACTGGCACGATGGAGATAATTCGCCATCAGTTCTTTGCCAGTACCTCTTTCTCCTCTAATAAGTATGGGGCGAGGGACTTTTGCGATTTTTGCGACTTTCGCAAGTAGCTTTTGCATCACTTTAGATTGTGCAATACCAGTATATTCCATGATTTAACTCCCTTTCTATCTCTTCTATTCATATATAAATATCGAGTTTTTGCTGACTTTCAAGTATTTGAGGTTTTTCATTTAGCTATATGTTGAAAAACCTCAACTTTTTTAAGATTGTTTTATAGTTTGATTTTTATAAAAATATACAAATAACTAATTGTAAATAGTTTACAGCTATTTATATGCTTTTTGGCACGGGTTTCGTTCTATGTTTCCCATCTCAACAAAAAAAATAAACGAGGAAAACAAAAATGAATATCTTCAAAAGAGTAAGCAATATTATTAGTAGCAAGATTGATGACTTAATCGCTGGTTATGAAGATCCTGAAATGGCATTGGATGCTCTCATTCAAGATATGGAGAAGGGGATCGCGGAACTTAGAACGAATGCGGCAAGTTGCATCAGTCAGAAAAAAATGACTGAGAAAAAATTGGCGAGTGCCGAAGCGGAAGTAAAGAAATGGCAGAACAATGCTATTGCCGCAATCGAGAAGTCTAATGAAGACTTGGCACGAAAAGCTTTGGAACGCAAGAAAAGTTCTGAAGAAGAACGCCTAGCTTTAACAGCTCAGTTAGCTGAAGAATCGGCACTTGTGGATAAAATCAAAACTCAGCTTCATCAAGTTGAGGATAAAATCCAAGAAGCGCGTAAGAAACGTGATACGCTGATTATCAAAAAACGTGCTGCTGATGCTCGTAAAAAAATGGCCGAGACTTCACAAGCTCTAGACACGGGGATTAGCTCGAGTACAGATTCAGTATTAAATGGCTTTGCCGAATTCAATAAGTATGAAGAGAAAATTGAGCGCGATGTGGCTATGTCGGAAGCGATGATGGAAGTGAATAAAGTTTCTGTCGACGACTTGGAGCATCAATTTAAAGAGCTTCAGGCAGATGATGAAATCTCTGCAGAACTTGAAGCCCTCAAGGCTCAGGTGAATAAGAATAAGTAACATTATAGAAAACGGAGGGGGTCCACAGATTTCTCACAGAAGTTATGAGAGGTCTGTGGAGGGGCCTTAGGAAAAGAGGAAATGAATTATTTAGAAAAAGATGATCGGCTGACTTTATATGTTATGGTGAAGTCTTGCTAGAGTTAAAGGCGATAAGTCATTTGAGCGGCACAGAGGAAGCGCAAGTTTTGAATTATCTCAAAGCAACAGGTTTAAAGAAAGCTTTATTGATAAACTTCGGAAGCAGTTCTCTAAAACTAAAGAGATTTGTTCTATGAAGTTAATTGATCTCATCCACATATTACACAGAGGTGCGCAGGTTTAATTAGCAAGGGTTATTTTTTTGCTCGCTCTAAACAATTTTAAGTTCGAAAAACAAAATAATGGAAAGGACAACTATATAAAAAATCAAAGTTTAATTGAATCACAGAGATCAAAATCGAGTCCTGTACTTTTTAGGATTTTTTTTGTTAAAAAATCAATCTGTGAAAATCTGAGAAATCTGTGGAGGGATAAATGATGAATAAGCATAAAAAATCAAAGCTTACAGAAAAACTCAGTGTTGATTTAGGTCAAGAACAAGTCATAGTTAATTATTATTTATTAGGAGTGAGTGATGTCTGAAATATTAGATTATGCGATGCGATTACATGTGTTTCCGTTTACGGTGATTTTAGTATTGATGATGTTATTTTGGATCTTTGTAATATTAGGGGCAGTGGATATCAGTCTATTTGATGTGGATGTAGATATTGACGCTGATGCTGATATGGATATTGATTCTAATGGGGGTTTTCTAAAGGGGATCACTGAGTTTTTTAACTTAGCAGAAATACCATTGATGGTCGTATTGAGCTTCTTTACATTGTTTGGTTGGTGCAGTCTAATTTATATGGATTCTATAGTGAACTCGAGTGGTAGTTCTCTAATAGGCTGGGGACTTTGGGTACCAGTTATTCTTCTGTCATCATTTTTATCGAAATACATATCTAAACCATTTGGTAAATTCTTTAAAATTCTTAATGATGATAAAGAAAATCAAACAGTTGCGGTGGGTAGCATGTGTATTCTCCTTCATGATACAGGTGAAAAAAATGGGAGAGGTCAAATTGAAACTCAAGCGGCTCCAATTGACATCCTCTGTTATACAGATGGAGAACAACTCAAAAAAGGAGAAAAGGCTTTGGTGTTAAGCTGGAATAAGGAAAGACGACAATACCTAGTCACGAAATATTCTTAAACTTTGTGTAGATCATAAAAAACTAAAATAATATAGAAATAAATTTCAAACAAAAAAACAGGAGTGAATATGGAAACAGAAATTATAACGGCAATAGAATTTACCCAAATGCTGTATATTGGCATAGCAGGTATAATTGTTATTGGATTCGGTGCAGTGATGATGGCTGCAAGTTGGTACAAAAAAGTGCCACAGGGTAAAGCTATTATTAGAACGGGTGCCGGTAATACACAAGTCTCATTTAAAGGCATTATGGTGTATCCAGTATTTCATAGATTAGAGTTAATGGACATAGCGGTAAAACGAATTGAAATTAATCGTCGTGGCAGAGATGGCTTAATCTGCCAGGATAATATGCGTGCCGATATCACCGTAGCTTTCTTCGTACGTGTCAATGCAACTGAGCATGATGTGCTCTCAGTAGCCAGTATGATTGGTGTGGAACGAGCTTCGGATCAAGCCGCAATGGTAGAACTTTTTGACGCTAAATTTTCGGAAGCGCTAAAGACGGCTGGTAAAGAGTTTGATTTCGAAGACTTATACACAAAAAGAGATGAATTAAAGCAAAAAATTATTGATATCATCGGACGAGATCTTAACGGCTACAACCTAGAAGATGCTGCGATTGATTACCTTGAGCAAACGCCTAAAGAAATGTTGAGTTCCGATAATATTCTCGACGTGGTGGGTCTCGAAAAAATTGCGACGATTACTCGTGAGAAAAAAGTTAATATCAATGAACAAGAACGTGAAGAAGAGAAAGCCATCACACGTCAGAATGTAGACGCTCGTGAAAAAATTCTCGACATGGAAAAAGAGCTTGCTGAAGCAGAAGAAAAGCAAAAACTCGAGATCGCTAATATTGAAGCACGTACGAAAGCTGAAGCTGACGTAGTGGCTCAAGAAGAACTCAAACGCTCTGAACAGGCACGTATTCGCACTGAAGAAGAAGTGAAAGTTGCCGAAGAGAATAAAGATCGTCAGATCATTGTGGCGGAGAAGAATAAAGAACGTACTGAAGCCGTTGAACAAGAACGTGTGATTCGTGATCGCGACTTGGAAGCAACAGAGCGTGAAAGAGTGGTGACTCTTGCGGATATCGCAAAAGAAAAAGCGGTCGAAGTTGAGAAGAAAAATATTCAGGAAGTTATTCGTGAACGCGTTACTGTTGAACGCAGTGTTGTGGAAGAAGAGGAGAAAATTAAAGATACCAAAGAATTCGCAGAAGCTGAACGTCACAAAGGCGTAGAAATCACCAAGGCTGAAGAAGAAGGTAAAAGCACAATGATTCGTGAAGAGCAATTGGCCACGGCACACAAACGTGCTGCTGAGCTTAAAGCTGAAGAAGAATTAATTGTCGAAGTGAAAGCTGCTGAAGCGCGCAAGAAAGCTGCCGAGCTTTGGGCCGAACAAGAAGTAATCGAAGCTGAAGCTCGTTTCGAAGCTAGCACGAAAGATGCTGAAGCGAAGAAAAAGCTCGCTGAAGGTGTGACGGCAGAAGAAGCTGCTAGTGGTTTTGCAGAAGCCAATGTAAAAACGGCTATGGCAGATGCTATTGAGAAAGAGGGAACAGCAGAAGCTAAAGTCATCGGACTCAAAGGGCAGGAAGAAGCTAAGGCAACTGGCGCGATGTACACAGTAGAAGCTGAAGGTACACACGCAAAAGCCGAAGCGATGAAAGCTCTTGATGGCGTTGGTAAAGAACACGAAGAGTTCAAACTACGACTCAACAAAGAGAAAGAAGTCGAACTCGCTGAAATTAAAATTCAGGCTGAAATTGCTGATGCGCAGGCTAGCGTTCTTAAATCTGGTCTTGAGAACAGTAAGATCGAGATTGTCGGTGGCGAAAGTATGTTCTTCGACAGCATGCTCAAGTCGATCACAACGGCTCGTCAGGCTGATCAGCTCATCGGTAAATCTGAAGTTCTTACAGATGTTAAAGAGACTTTCTTTAACGATGACAAGAGCTTTAAAGAAAGCCTTGCTGAATTCGTCGACAAGTTCGGTGTGAGCTCAGAGGATCTTAAAAACCTCTCGGCAGCAGCACTTCTAACGAAACTTTCTGGTCAGGCATCAGGTGGAGATAAGAGCCTCATCGATAGCTTGATGAGCAAAGTTGAAGCTCTCGGTCTCGGCGGTCAGAAAGCTGAGAAGTTCCTCAAGTAAACAAAGCGGGGGAGCTTTTGCTTCCCCCTTTGGACCTAAGCGGTTCGGAGGGAAATGGCCCGCTTAGGTCAATTTTATTATTCGAGGAATTTATTTACTAAGGAGAGAGTATGTCAGAAGAAGAAAAAACAGAGCAGCTTGGCGGCGGAACTTATGAGCTCTTAAAGAGCCGTATAGATGCCCAAGTCAAGGAACTGCAGAGCCGCATGGAGGGGCTCAATACCCAGCGTAAGGATATTTTTGGTTCTATTGCCACTTCGCTGATTGGTAGTGATAAAGTAACGACGCCCAATAACTGTCTTGCCCAGGATTTTACTACGGTAGGCAATACCTTTATTTTTGGCTACAATGTTACGCTAGGGCTCAAGAGCCAAACCAGTTTAGAAGACGTCTTTGCGGTGTATTCATACGAAGATGGGCGTTTTCACGAGAAAGACTTAAGCCTAATAATGGACGAAGAGTTCCAGCTTAAGTTTAATGATTTATACAAGTACTACAAGAAAGCCAAATTTGTTCGCTTCTCTGCTAGAGGCCATAGTTTGTACATGGTCTTTCGCGTCAGTGACGATTTAGATGATTTAAAAGTTTTTAAGTGGACTGTCAATGATGGTCAGCTCACTTATGTAGATGACCGCAGTGTTCACGAATATAGCTATCCTTCACAACACGAATTTGAATGGACTCGAGCGACGCGAGACATGCATGTGGAAGGCGATCACCCTCACGTTTCTATAGACGATCGAGTTTTTGTGGAAACCGTAGGTGGTGACCTCACCATTAAGGTTGAAAATAATACTGGTGATGGCAGCGGTATCTACGAAGAAGACGTTGAAAACCAGGATCAGACCCTAGATGATGGCGATATCAATTATTCCATTTTAGACAATCTCATCCTCTTAAAAATTCGTCCCTATCAGGAAAAGAAAGATCGCTATATCGTTTATAATGATAAGCTCAAAGAAGCGGTGCGTATTGATCGCATTCAAAATTCCTGTGTTCTTCTTCCGGAAGGTCATGGTATCATTTTTTCCAATGGTTATTACCTGCAAAATGGTGAGTACAAACTCTTTGATTTAGAAGTCGAAAAACTCATGTACGATCGCAAGCAGGCTTCGCCCAATGGCGAAGATATGCTCTATGTATTTTATAGTCGAGAGCAGGGCGTTTATGTCTTACAGTTTTATAACCTCATTGAGCAACAAGTTTCGACGCCGATTATTTGTCACGGCTTCAGTATGTTCCCCGACGGAAAAATGATTTACTTTAAATCGGAAGACGAGCCGCGTAAGCACCACACAATCCAAGTTTGGCAGACGCCTTTCACTGCGGCAGATTATATTCCCGAAGTGACGGCAGAACACGCCGAGAGTCGCATTTATAAAATTGGTAATAAAGAAGTAGTGAGCTGCATGGCGGAATGTCAGGAAGTGATCAATCTTCTTTCACGTGGCGAGAGCTATGCGGATCTCTACGTGGATGTGGTGAAAAAATCTACCGATATTCTCGATGGCTACTTTTGGATAAAGGAAGCTGAGGTTGGCGATCTTTCTAAGCCCTTAGGTGGCATTCGTGAAGCATCGACAACGGCGATTGACGAATACGAAAAAGTTAAACGCCTGCGCAAAGAAACGGATAAGATTTCCAAAGAAGTAGCTGCGGAAGCGGAAGAGATTTTCCGTCAGATTCCTTATACGGCTTTCGATCATATTGATAAATTTGTGGCAAAACTCAGTGAATTACGTCAGTTGCGTTCTCATGTAATTGAACTTAAAGAACGTGCTTATGCCGACAAAACTTTTTGCGAGGATATCGAAGCCCAAATCCTTGAGAATGCCGATAAGATTTCTGGACGCTGTATTGATTTCCTCGCGGATGAAAACTCTTTAAATCCTTATCGCGAGCAGATTGAGGCTCACGAAGAGCAACTTGCGGTCTTCGCAAAAGTAATGGAAGGGCGCGAACTCCAAGAGAAGATTGCGGAAACCGCAAGTCAGCTCGAGATGCTCATCGAAACAGTGTCGAACCTTAAGATTGATGATCCGACCCGAACAACTCAGGTGATCGATTCAATTTCGAGTGTGTTCACTATTCTGAATCAAACTAAGGGCAAGCTCAAGAATCGTATTAAAGATCTCATGTCAGTTGAGGGTAAGGCGGAGTTTAATGCTCAGCTCAAGCTTCTTAACCAAGCCGTGGTGAATTACCTCGATGTGGCGAATGAACCAGAGCTCGTGGAAGAATATTTGACCAAGGCCATGGTACAATTAGAAGAACTCGAGAGCCGCTTCTCTGAGTTTGATGAATTTATTCCCGTTCTCGCTGAAAAACGGGATGAAGTTCAAAATGCTTTTGAGCAACGCCGTATGTTCCTCACAGAGGAACGTTCGAGGAAGGCAGAAGCCTACATGGCGGCAGCTGAGCGCATACTCAAGTCCATTAGTAATCGCTTGAAGAATTTTAAAGAAGTCAAAGAGATTTCTTCTTATTTTGCTGCCGATATGATGGTGGACAAACTTCGCGATTTTGTGAGCAAGCTGCGTGATGCTGGTGACTCAGTCCGTGCAGATGACCTAGAGAGTCGACTTAAGAGCATGAAAGAAGAAGCGATTCGCCAGCTCAAAGATAAAAATGAACTCTACGTGGAAGGCGAAAATGCCGTTCGCTTTGGTCAGCATGTTTTCTCAGTCAATAAGCAAGAATTAAAGCTCACGATGGTGAAACGCGATGGCGATTTTTATTACCACCTGACCGGGACCCGCTTTTTTGAGAAAGTGGAGTCTGAAGATTTAGAAAAGACTCGAGATGTTTGGAGTATGGAATGCGTTTCGGAAAATAATTCTGTCTACCGAGCTGAATACCTCGTCCGGGCTATCATTGATGCCGCTGGTGAGAAAGAACGCATTGAGCTTTTGGAAATGAGTGAAGAAGACCTCTTGGAACATGTGCGTCAATTTATGGCACCACGTTATGAAGAGAATTATACCAAGGGCATTCACGATCACGATGCCGCACTGATTTTAAAAGAAGTTCTCGTACTCATGCGAGATATGGATTTACTCAACTATTCTCCAGATGTGAGAAGTGCGGCACAGTTTTTCTGGCTCACACTTCCACAAGGTGAATACAAAGAGCAATTATTGGGTCGTATCAAAAACTTTGGTATCATGTACCAGCTCTTCCCTGGACGCGAACCAGGAGAGGACCTCAAAGTAGACTTGCTCGAAGCGATCAAAAATTCGATTGCCGCAGAAATGTGTTCAGATCATGATTTATCATTGGCAGTTGATTACCTCATTCGCGAGTTGGGTCGTCATGATTACTTCATTATTTCCCATGCGGCTTCTGAACTTCATCACGCCTTTGAAGCTCACCTCAAATCGGCACGCTTTAAGCTCAAGCTCGAAGAATCATTGGATGCGGGCTTTGAGGGCAATGTGGCGCCACGTTATGAGATTGTGTGTGAATGGATGAAAGCTTTTTGCGAACTTCGCGAAGACGAATTTAATGAGAATTACCTCAATGAAGCGGCCTTGATATTTGCGGCAGGATCTTTCAATCCACTTCACGTTATTCAGGCTGAAATGGAAAAAGATATTTCTGGAATGGTAGGTTCCCATGGCCTTTTAAAAGAGGGTGGAGTCTACAGTCTCGACTATCAAGATTTTGCTCATAGGCTGGATCAATTTACTTCTGTGACCGCCCCGCTTTATCAGGATTATGTTCACTTAAAACACGAACTGAGTGAAGATCAAAAAGCCTTCATGCGTTTGGATGAATTTAAGCCACGTGTCTTGAGTTCTTTCGTTCGCAACCGTTTGATCAACGAAGTGTACTTGCCGCTTGTGGGTGATAACTTAGCTAAGCAGATGGGCACACTCGGTGAAAATAAGCGTACGGACCTCATGGGTATGCTCTTGCTTATCTCTCCTCCGGGTTACGGTAAAACGACCCTCATGGAGTATATCTCTTCATGTTTGGGCCTAGTGTTCATGAAAATCAACGCCCCGGCCATTGGTCATGCAGTGACTTCTTTGGACCCTGCAGAAGCACCCAATGCCTCGGCGGCAGAAGAGCTTAAAAAACTGAATCTCGCTTTTGAGATGGGTGATAATGTGATGATTTATCTCGATGATATTCAGCACTCAAATCCCGAATTACTTCAGAAATTCATTTCACTTTGTGATGGTCAGCGTAAAATCGAAGGTGTCTATAAAGGACAACCCAAGACTTATGACTTACGCGGTCGTAAAGTCTGCGTTATTATGGCGGGTAATCCCTATAATGAATCGGGAGATAAATTCCAGATTCCGGACATGCTTTCCAACCGTGCGGACACTTACAACTTGGGTGATATTATCGGTGATACCAAGGAAGCTTTTTACAGTTCTTACTTGGAGAACTCACTCACATCAAACCCCGCCCTTGCGATGCTCGCAACGGCCGGACGCAAAGATGTAGAAGCCTTTATTGGCGCCGCCGAGAAAGGCACGCTCCAAGGCATTGAAGTTGAAGGAGATTTCTCTACGGCTGAAATGAATGATATTGTCGAAGTCCTCAAGAAACTTCTCGTCGTTCGCAATGCTATTGCAGCAGTGAACCTCGAGTATATTCGCTCAGCTTCTATTCAAGATGATTATCGTGAAGAACCTCCGTTTAAACTTCAGGGTTCTTACCGTAATATGAATAAGATCACTGAGAAAGTGCTGCCGATTATGAATGACGAAGAACTCGATACTTTGATTCAAAGTCATTACGCCAATGAGTCTCAGACACTCACGGGTGATGCGGAGTTTAACTTGCTTAAATTCAGAGAACTCACGGATCATATGAGTGAAGATGATGAAAACCGAATTGGCGATATTCGCAAAACTTTTGGACGCAATCAGCTCTTCTCGAATGCCGATGAAAATGATCCCGTTTCACAAGTGGTTGTGCAACTCGGGCAATTCTCTGAAAAGTTGGAGAAAATCAGCGAAGTTATTACTGCGGCATCCGCAAAAGCCGGAGGCAAAAAATCTGGCTTTTCATTGGATGACGAGACCATGGCCAAGTTGACCAAGCTCTTCTACCCAGACGAAAAAGACAAGCGTGATCGTCACGTTGTCGTTCCGGGTAAAGTGGAGATCGTGAACAATGTTCCAGACTTTTTCTCACACATCATGAAAGATCAGTTTGAGGTGATGAAGAATTGGATCAAGCCACTCATGGCCGATAACATGATTGAGCGCGATGATATTGCCGATCTGAAAAATTCGATGATTGATTTATCAGCGAATTATCAGCAGTTACTCGAGCGCATGGGCAAGGAAGATTAATTCTTCAATTTAAAAAATAATCTTAAAATAAAAATGATATCGCTCTAAAACTAGAGCGATATAAAATCAATAGGAAGGGAGAAGATATGTTTATATTTGTCGTGGGTTTATTAACCCTAGCCATAGGCTTAGTGATACCTATACTTTTAGGTGATAAAATGGATGGAGTGATTAAAGTTTTCTTCCGCGTAGCTGCGGGAGTTATTGCTCTAGTTTTAGTTGTAGCCTCTACGGCTATTTACGTAGAAGATGATCAAGCTGGCATCGTCATTGTCAAATTTGGTAAAGATTTACCTGTTGGTCAAATTATTGCGACAGACGGTGAAAAAGGACCTCAGGCGCGAGTCCTTCCTCCAGGTTGGCATTTTCTCTATTGGCCTTGGCTCTACGATCTAAAAACGGTAGATAATATGACAATCCCCCAAGGCAATGTGGGGGTGGTTGAATCGATGGATGGCGCAAAACCTTTACCGAAAGGCGAAATTTTCGCTCAGGAATGGGAAAACCCCGTTGACATGTTGAACGCTCAAATGTTCATGAAAGAAGGTCACAAGGGGCCTCAGTTAACCGTGTTAACTCCAGGTCAGTATCGTTATAATCCACGTTTGTTTAAGATTACCGTTAAAAAAGCTTTAGAAGTTCCCATTGGTACAGTCGCAGTGATTAAGGCTAATGCGGGAAAAAAATATGATGATAGCCAAAAAATTTCATTAGTGAATGGTGTGCCAATCGTCCCAACGGGCTTTCGTGGCATATGGAATAAAGCTTTATCACCCAATGCTTATTATCTGCACCCAGACGCTTTTGTGGTTACTTTAGTTCAGACCACAAACCGAGTTTATAATTATGTGCAAAAGAATAGTATTACAGTGAAAACGAGCGACTCCTTTGAGTTTCCTGTAGATGTACGTGTTTCCGTGAAAATCTCTGCAGAAGATGCTCCTTACGTCGTTGCGATGCTCGCCAATCCAGATGCCGATTTAGACCGCAATGGGTTTGTCGTTCTCGAAGACCGTGTGATCCTCCCCACCATTCGAGCCATTTTTAGAAATAATGCGGAATCTCGCGGGGCTATTCAATATGTCCAAGAACGTTCACAGATCGAAGAAAGTGCTACGGCAACTTTTGCCGAGAAGTTAGCTAGCTATCGAGTGACAACTGATGGAGTTTACGTTGCTGATATTGGTATTCGCGATACTGAAGAAGGTAAGAAGCTTTTATCAACTCAAACTGATAAAGAGGTCGCTAAGCAAGAAGTTGATACCTTTAAAGTGCAGCAAACAGCTGAGATTGAACGTGCTCAGGTAGTGAAAGCCAAAGAGGATGCGGAACAGGAGCAATTGAAAGCAAAAGCACGCGCTAAGGTTGATATTGCCGAGCAGGAAGCTCAGGCAGAAATTAAATTAGCAGAAGGCCGTGCTCAAGCCTACATGAAAAAAATGGAAGCTCTTGGTGGTGTAGATAATTTTGTAAAGTTAGAAATGCTGAGATTAGCCATGGAGCAATGGGATGGAAAAGTTCCAGAAATCCTACTTATGGGCGGCGGAGATGCAAGTAGTTCAGAAGCAGTCAATTCTTTGATTATGAAAAAGCTTCAGGCGGATAAAAAATAATATATGATCATTCAGCTAACGACGTATATACATCTACAGCATATATAAATCATGGTGAAACCATTAAACTTTAAATAGCTTAGGGCAAAGCCCTAAGACAAATGAAGTGAGAAACATTTATCATGCCTTCCATGAGAAGGCGATTACAAGTTACGGTTTACATTAAAGTTATATTATTCAGATAATTGAGAAAATCAGTTTTCAAATGTCGATAAAATTTTGTCTTGCTTCCATTCGCACTCATTTTATGGACCGCCAAGTCCGGTGCATGATTGTATCCTATCTGATGCTGCTATCTTTAGGACGAACTATTTTATTACAACCTTGGCGTGGTTATTGTTCTAGGCATGGCCCGCAGTCATCGAATAAGACATTTGTTAAACTCTTTTCTTTTTAAATTCATTCCTTAATTTGGTTCAAAATAAATGGAGGGGAGGTTGGCTGGATTGGTGGATAATTAAGAAGCTTTTCTTAAAGCTTGTTTGTGTAATGGAATATAATCTCCCCCACTGACCCATAAGTGATGCATTAATATCGCAAGTTTCCTCGCGATGGCAACAACAGCCTTTTTCTTGGCAATTCGTCCTCCACTACTAGCAATCCTACGACCATAATTTTTAAGATCAGAAGCAGGTGAACGGTCACTTAAAATAAACTGAGCAGAACCAACTAATAAAGCCCTTAAATAACGATCTCCTTGCTTTGTGATACTTAATTGTTTGTCGATCTCTCCCGATTGATCTCTTTTGGGAGTTAACCCAAGAAAAGCTCCAATATCTCTACTCTTTTGAAAGCGTTTAGGGTCATCAATAGTT
Source organism: Lentisphaera araneosa HTCC2155 (assembly GCF_000170755.1). NCBI lineage: Bacteria > Pseudomonadati > Lentisphaerota > Lentisphaeria > Lentisphaerales > Lentisphaeraceae > Lentisphaera > Lentisphaera araneosa. The sequence goes on along the minus strand of NZ_ABCK01000015.1, from coordinate 129,282 downwards.
AATACATAAGTTAAGGCCGTAACTGGACCGACACCTGGTAGTTCCTGAAGTTTTATAGCTTCAGGGCATGACTCTTCACTAAGCATATAAATCCGATCATCCAATCCCTCAATACGGTTTGTTAAATCTTTAGATTCTTCCAAGAGTTCTCCTAAAGTCGATATCAAGTCATCAGGAATATGTGCAAGCATTCGTTCACCAAAACGATTTGATGCACAACTGGGTAAATCTGTTACACCAAAGCTCTTTAGTATGCCACGTACACAATTTATACACCTCGTGCGAGCCCCAATAAAATGCTCACGTACACGAATTACTGATAACATTTTTTGAGCAGATAGGCTTCGGTGCTCAATGCCATGTAAAAGTTTAGGATCCATTCGAGCTACACGAGCTATTTTCTCTGCATCTTTTTCATCACATTTATTTGTGTCCCCCCAAATCATCCGCAGTTTTCGTGCATTGGCGACAATAACCTTAAAGCCCATTTCCTTGAGAATCGAAGAAACCCACATTGAACAAGCGCCTACTTCCAAAGCTATTCGAATACTTGAACGATTCTTATATTGTTCAAAATACTCATGTAAAGCTTCGATATGATTATCAATTTGTATTTGTTCGACAACTTCTCCCATTGAATTAAGAACACAAAGGTCGTGTTTTTTGTTCCAAAGATCAATTCCGATTGTGATTTCAGGAACAGTGATAGTAATTTTAGACATGGTAGTTCTCCGTTAGTTTGTTGTGGTAACTTAATTAACGTCAGGCAAGGTCTGCTAGCAAGTGGACTTTGCCGAGGGCTGCCTTCTCATACTATCTTTAGGTATGAAACTGAGAAGGCTATTTAAGTAGTGTACCTAAAGGAACATAATTTTTTGCCCTTGTATTAAATTCCACACTATATGTGGGGCTATTTAAAGTAACATCGCTCTGCGATGTAAGTTTTCATCGTTAACTGCTTAATCGTAAAGTAATCTATTAAATATCTTCACAGTATTAAAGATAATTGAGTAATATGAATGACATGGAGGAAGTATGAAATATGCGATGAAGGATAAGGTTTTTTCTCTGATTGATAATTATGAGATAAAAACCGAAGAGGAAAAGCTGGCTTATACAGTAAAAGGTAAGTTCTTTAGTTTTGGTAATAAGCTTGATGTTTATGATGCTAAAGGAAAAGAAATTGCTTTCATTGAACAAAAAATGTTGTCAATGATGCCTCGTTACCGACTGTATAAAGGAGGGCTTATGTTTGCGGAAATCCAACAAAAATTTGCTTGGTTCAAAAAGAATTTTATTTTAGATGTTCCGGGGCCCAATGATTACACAATCAAAGGCGATTTTTGGGGGCACAATTACAAATTTTATCGCTCGGGCAAAGTTGTAGCGAGAGTTAAGAAAAAGATGTTCTCGTGGGCGGGGACTTATGGGGTCGACATCATTGATGGAGAAGATGATGTTTCGATACTCTCGACGGCGATCATTATCGACCTAGTGAGTCAGAATAATAATAGTGGATCTTTTGACTAAAAGTTTAAAATTTAGCTGTTGTTTAGAAAGTTATATAAAAAAGACGAACTCCTGCGAGTTCGTCTTTTTTGTTTAAGGCCTAATCAATTTAAAACAGAGTTGCTTAGTAAGTGTTTCTTGAGGGCCTAAGTCTTTGCGAGACAAGAGAGATTCACCATTATGATTATAGTAATTGAGTTGATTGCACTTACAGAAATCTATGAAAGCGTCACAATGAAAATCTTGATCGCAATTAACGACGGCCCAGAAATTTTTGAGTGAGTGTTCTACGTTTTTAAAGCTTTTCCCTAAATATTTAAAAGAGTACTTGCTAGCTATTTTCTTGAGTTGAGGTGCTGAGCCTATAATGCTGACATCCATGCCTTGTTTAAATGCTTTCTTGAGAATAGCTTTGCAACGTTTTGTGAAGTTAGCGACAATAAGTATCTTTTTCATTTCGTCTCATCCTATTATTTTACAGGTAGAATTAAAGAAATGCCAAGATCTGCAGAAAAGCAAGTGCCTTAATCTTAATCTAATAGAATTAGTTCATGATTTTTAGGCCTATGAGTCAGGAAAAAGTTAAAGCTTAATTTTGGCTGAAAATTAATGCTTAGGGCATCGATTTTTTTTGAATTGACTAATCAATCGTAGATTTTATGAGTTCAAAAGCGTATGGAACTCTTGAATCGCAGCTGAGATTTCAGCCGTACTGGCGTAGAGTACACCTTGGTGATTCATGAAGGTGGAGTCTTTACGATTTAAATCCAAGGCTTCGCCAAAAATATTTGTGGAGGGTCTTTTGGCTTCTGCGAAGAGCGCAGCACTTGCAGAGAAATCCCACAGGCTACCACCACCGAGAGTGGCTTTGGGGTACTTAAAGTAGCAAGCATATGGTTGGCTGAGGGTTAAGACGGCATTCATGGCGCCGCCGCCCTGATGAAGAACTTTGAGTTGATCACATTTGAGTTCTTTACTGAGTGTTTCAAGAAATTGTTTTGTTTCGGCAAAATTTGCGCTTTCGTGAAAGCTTCGATCACACATGAAGTAGAAAGTCTTGTCTTCACTTTCATGCTTGAATCCCCATTTTTCACGATTTTTGAAGAGGCCTTGATCTTTTATGGCATGGTAGATGTCATTTTTAACGGGATCATATATGACGCCAATTAATGGACTTCCATTTTTTGCGACTAAGGCAATGGAAACAGAATAACCATGAACGCCTTCAGTGAAAGGCAGTGTGCCATCTAAAGGGTCTATACACCAAAAGGCTTGTTTGTGATGGCGCAGGCCATCATCAGTGCTTTCTTCGGCGAGTAGGGCTAAATTATAAGTGTTTAAGCTTGGGGCCAGTTTTTCAATTATGATTTTTTCAGCTTTGAGGTCAACCTCTGTAAAGACTTCCGAAGCCTTTGAACTAGCGCCTGTTTTAAATTGCTGCTTAAGGTCTTTTCCTGTGTAAGATTGGATGAGTTTACCGGCATCGAGGGCGGCTTCAATAGCAAGTTTACTGAGTTCGCAAAGTTGTTCTGAGGTCAAGTTCACGATTCTAAATCCGCAATAACTTCTCTGCAAATACGTTCGCTATATGAATTAATTTTCCAATGCCCAGGACTCCAACCTTTGAGGAAGCGGTGGAAATCTGCCCAGGCATAGGGGTAGAGATTTCTCCAGTCCTGCTCGAGTGCATCGACATCTATACTATGGTGATATGTTTTTGTGGCCTTGCGAAGTTCGCTAAAATAGAACTGAAGAATCTCGTTTTCCATAGTTTCACAATCTTCTTCGTGGAGACAACTTCCTACGAAATAAGCGAGGTCTTTCATACCACAACCACCACCGACGTATTGGAAGTCCACTGCGGAGACTTCAGAGGCATCATGATTAAAGCAAAAGTTTGCGAGTTTCGCATCGCCATGAACAATAGTTTGAAAGGGAGAATTTTTGAGTTTTTGATCGATGGCTTGAGCAGCACTTTTTAGTTCAATATCATCGAGAGCTTGCAGTTCTTGGGGACGGGTTTCGAGGTGCCAATAACAACCACTCGTCCAAAGTCCCGTGGTGTTGTGTTGAAGAAATTTACCATGGAAATGAGCGAGCCACTTTAAACAAGCTTCCAAGGATTGCTGATTGACGGACGTGAGACGCTTTGGGTAGGAGCTCGCATCCATGTCTTCAAGTATGATCAGAAAGTCATCGTCTCCTTGTTCACAGACAATGAGTTTAGGAACTCTAGCTAATTCTGGGCTTTGAGAGCTGAAATTTTTATACCAATTGGATTCAACTTCGTAGGACTTGAGTTTCCGTTGGTGAGATAAATCGCTATTCCAACCTCGAGGATGATTGCTGACACTCGGCGGCTTGACGTGTTTGACAATTAAACTTGTATGCTGAGGGTGATCTAATTCAATGCGTAGAATACTACCATAGCCACTCCAAAGGTTTTGAATGACTTGGCTCGATAAGATCTCGCCTCCTTTGAGAAGGCGAATGATTCGATTTTTAAGCTCAGGTGATAGCATGATGACTATTTAGCCGAGTCCTAAGATTTTACTGCTTAGTGATAAGTACAGAGCCACTTTTGTCGGGCATCGGCACAGGAAGTTCAGGCTTGTCAGCAAAGAAATCATCTACAGCTTTGCGAGCGCCAATCCAAGCGTTGTAATCGTGAACGAGAATGATGCCTTTTTTTGACATGCGCTCGTAGAAATATTTGAGGCCCTCAAAAGTTGGTTCATAAAGGTCGGCATCGAGGTGAACAAAGGCAAATTTCTGTTCTGGGAAATTATCGGGAAGGCTATCTGGGAAATAACCTTTGTGAAAATGAACGTTATCATTTTGTGGCGCAATGTGTGCACGAACTTTTTCTAATGAGGTATCAGAAAACTTACTGCCTTTCGTTTCAAATTCAGTGTGGCCTTTTTCGGCTGTGACACTGCGATCGGTGAATCCTTCGAAAGTATCGAAAAGATGAAAAGGGCGCTCAGGCATATAGTTGTGAATGAGCTTAGATGTACCGCCTTTGTAGACTCCGAGTTCCGCCATACTACCCTCGATTTTTTTGTCGATCAGGGTGCGGAGCATGAGCGTGATCATGTCACGTCGAGTATTGTCCCAAGCTTCAAGATTGTTAATTGTGCGTTTAAGGGATGAATCTTTAGGGTAAAAACCACCTGTTTCTTGTTGGAGTTCACGATTCGTCCAACGAGATTTTGGGTTGATATCCATCTGTCCTTGCATGAAAAAAGAGGTGTTTTGAAAAATGGGGGTAAACTTCTTTAAAATTGACTTAGCTAGTTTCATCCGAATCCTATTGTTAAAACGACTTTTTCTATCTTAGCAGGAAGACAAGTTTTACGCAAATCTCTTTTGCTTTGTGGGAAGGTTTTTAAGTAGAAATATGACGGAATTAGATGATCTATTTCCCATTAGAATCCATTAGCCCTCAATGCTTAGCCACAAGAATTGGTGAGCCTCAAGTTGCAGGACATTTGTGTCAAAGAATTCTTGCGTAATGAGATCACTATATCTGCCTTGGAAAGGTAAGTTTTCGTAAGTTTTTGCGGAGTGGGCAAAGTTGGCGAGAACGAGAACTTTTTCTTTGCGATCAGCCGATTCGCGAAGCATGCAAAAAAGACTATTGGAGAGCTCATAGATCTTGAAAGGAGCAAAGGGGTTAAAGCATGCCGAGGATTTTCTGACTTTGAGCATGTGACGATAGTTTTCAAAGACAAGGTAGCGTTGATGGTGAGGATTGTTGAGTTCGTTTTTAAGTTTTTCCCAATCTAGCTTTTCTCGATTGATTGAGCGATTGACTCCCGTTAGCATGACACCATCGAGGTCGTTTTTTGAGCCCACTAAGCTATGGATATAAATCCCTGGAACTCCAGGCATACAAAGAGCAATGCTTTGCGAGAGTAGCATACGGCCCACTTTTTCAGACTGTGTATTAATCAGTGGGCTGAGGAGGTCCATATAATTACAGTTGAGTTCATAGGGACTTTCAGTTCCGTCACCATTAGAGCGCATGGAAACGCGACCTCCACTATGTTCTGCGGCAGTTATGAGTTCTTGGATTTCAGCATCATTGAGGATGCCGCTAACGGGCCTGAGTCCAATGCCATCGTGACTCGCAGTGAAGTTAAAGAAACAGACTTTGTCGCTGGGCAGCTCGAGTTCACCATGCCATTTGTTTAAATGACGACAGTCGCCAGTGATAATGCCATGAGCTAAAAGGGGTGGGAGGGCGAAGTTATACACCATTTGTGCTTCGTCATCACCTGAACCAAAGTAAGATATATTTTCTTTGTGAGGGACGTTAGTTTCTGTAATCATGATGATTTCTGGAGCCAATTTATGCAGGACATCTCGCATCAATTGAATGAGCTGGTGAGTTTCTTCCAAGTGAATACAGTTCGTTCCAAATTTTTTCCATACGAAGGCAATCGCATCAAGACGAATGAGTTTAGCCCCTTTTTCTACATAGGATAAGAGTACATCTAAAACAGCGAGAAGAACTTTGGGGTTGGCATAATTAAGGTCGACTTGGTCTCGCGAGAAGGTGGTCCAAATCAAGTGAATTTTTCCATCGGCAGCTTCGAAAGGAGAAAGTAGGGGCAAAGCTCGTGGACGAACCACCATAGAGGTGTCCACATCGGGTGGGGTGTCAATAAAATAGTTTTTATATTGCTCATCACCACGTAGGTAGCCTTTGAACCATTCAGAATGTTGAGAGATGTGATTGATCACTCCGTCGAACATCAAGCTCGAACCTTTTGCTATATTTTCCACATCTTCCCATGAACCGAGTTCGGGATCGACGGCTTTGTAATCAATAACAGAGAAACCATCATCCGAGGAATAGGGGTAAAAGGGGAGTATGTGAATAGTATTAATAATGTCTTTTAAAAAGGTTTCATCGAAATCATAGAGAGTTTTTAAATGCTTTTGCCCTTCTTTTTTTATACTATCGCCGTATGTTATGAGAATGATGTCTTCTTCGGAGAGTTGTTTGTTTGAACTGCTTATTTTATCTTTATAATTCTCAATTAAATTGAGTATTAAGATGTGAGTCGCTTTCGAATCCTCTTCGGAATAAAGTTGAGTTAGGCGTTCATAAATACTGCAAGGAGTATAAGAAATCATAAAATTATCCTTTTTACAAATTAGTAACTTGATTTAATTAAAATTACAATAATGTTACTTTTAAACTAATCAATTACATTTTGCAGGAAGTTATGAAAAAGTATGTTGTCGTCACTGATTTGGATTCGACATTGTTAGATCACGCGGATTATTCGTGGGACAAAGCACAAGAAGCTCTAGATTTACTTAAGACGAAAAAAATCCCTATTATATTTAATTCATCAAAAACTTTAGCAGAGCTTCAACAGCTCAAAGAAGAGATGGGTAATATAGACCCCTGTGTTTCTGAAAATGGCTCTGTGATTTGCTGGTCAGGCAGTTGGGGTGAAGCGGAGATGGTGGAGACTCCGGGGATTAACCGTGATGGAATATTACAAATTTTATCAAAACTCAAAGATCAATTCAATTTTATTGGCTTTAGTGAATGGACAAGTCACGATTTATCAAAAGAGACGGGTTTGACGGAGTCTCAAGCAAGTCAAGCTTTAGATCGCCAAGGGAGTGAACCGATAAAATGGCTAGGGACTGAGGATGAATTAAAAAAGTTTCGCTTAGTCTTAGCACAGAAAAATTTACATTTACTAAAGGGAGGACGTTTTTTTCACGTCATGGGCATGGTTGATAAGAGTGAGATCATTGAACGCTTGAAAGAAGTTTATGGTGCTATCTATCAGTCTGAAATTTGTGTGATAGCACTTGGTGACAGTGCCAATGATAAACTGATGTTGGAACTGGCCGATATAGCAGTAGTCATTCCTGCTAGCAAAGGTGAAAATTTAAAACTCGATAGAACAGATTATATCTTGGCCGCTGATAAAGGGCCAAGAGGGTGGAATACAGAAATGATTAAAATATTAAAACAAGGAGAATAAATATGGGTGATTTTTTTCAAGGTGGTAGCATTGCCACTTTACATAACTTTAAGCAACTACCGACAGAGGAATTAGAGAGGCGTTTGCTTGATATTTCTAAGACAAATAAAATGGCACTCTTACTACCAAGTCTCTACTCTGAGTTAGAGGCACCTGCGCTGGATAATATTGTTGAAGAAATTAAAGATGTTAAATACTTGGAGGAGATTATCATTGGTCTCGATAGAGCCGATAAAGCCCAGTACACCCACGCACAAAAATATTTTTCCCGTCTCAATACGGATTTTAGAGTTCTGTGGAATGATGGGCCGCGTTTACGGAAAATTGATTCGATTTTAGCGAAAGAAGATCTTGCGCCGAAAGAAATGGGAAAGGGAAGAAATGTTTGGTACTGTTATGGATATTTTCTAGCTTCACAACGCGCGCAAACCATCGCACTTCACGACTGTGATATTACGACTTATGATCGATCGATGCCCGCGCGTCTTTTATATCCTGTGGCCAATCCAACTTTTGGTTACAAATTCACTAAAGGCTTTTATTACCGAGCAGCAGGAGGTAAGTTGAATGGACGTGTGAGTCGCTTATTGGTTACACCACTTATTAGAGCTCTTAAGAAAATTTTAGGGCCATTAGACTACCTCGACTACCTCGATAGCTTCCGCTATCCCTTAGCAGGTGAATTTACGATGCAAGCAGATGTGGTCAAAACTATACGCATTCCTAGTGATTGGGGCTTAGAAATTGGAGTTTTATCTGAGGTTTATAGGAACTATTCACCTAGTCGCTTATCGCAAGTAGATATTTGTGATGTGTACGATCACAAGCACCAAGATTTATCTCCTAAAGATGTGGAGAAAGGTCTTTCTAAAATGAGCACAGATATTTGTAAAGCGATTTTCAGAAAACTTGCCACTGAGGGAGAGACTTTCTCGATTGAAACTATCCGTACTCTCAAAGCCACCTATTATCGAATGGCCTTGGATTTAGTTGATCAATATCATGCGGATGCTGTGATGAACGGTCTAGCTTTAGACCGTCACCAAGAAGAAAATGCGATTGAATTATTTTCACAAAACATCATTCGCGCAGGAGAGATTTTCTTAGAGAATCCGAGCGAGACGCCCTTTATTCCTTGCTGGAACCGAGTGACATCTGCGATTCCAGAAGTATTGGATATGATCAAAGAGGCGGTTGAGTTGGATAGCGAGGAGTTTTCTCCATAATTACCAACTGCCTGAGGCTCCTCCACCTGAGAAACCTCCGCCTCCACCACCCCAGCCACCGCCGCCGGAGAAACCTCCGCCACCGCGTCCGCTTCCCATGATGAATATGCCACCCCCGCGTCCACCGCGGGAAAACATGCTCATGACAAAGAAGATGACAAAAATAACGAAGATAATGTAGTCGACTGCCGATTTTTTCTTGCGTTTAGGAGCGGGTTTTACCTTGGCGTTGATCTTGCCACCAGAGGCCTTTGCGCAACTCGCAATAATCATCACCGTGCCGCCAAAGAAATCCCCTTTTTTGAAGTAGGGCGGAAGGGCTCTTAAGAAATCGCCTGCTTTCGCATCAGGGATATCGCCTTCTAGATTTTTACCTACCTCCAAACGCCATTTGCGATCATTTATTGAAAAAACAAATAAGAGGTCAGATTTATATTCTTTTTTAAAGAGCTCGTCTTTGGCCCATTCATCGAGAACGCGTATTGAAAAGGATTCAATGGCTTCACCTTCTAAGCTTTTTACAGTAAGGATAGTCATCGTGACTTTAGCCGATTTAAAGTACTGCTCTAAATAAGCAGAGAGCTGAGCTTCTTCTCTTGCGGAGTAGACTTGGGCTTGGTCAATAATGTGAGATTTTAGGCTCGGTCTTTTAGGGACGGGAAGTTCAGCAAAAAGGAATTGAGATAAATTTAAAAGTAAGAGGAAAAATAGTTTAATCTTCATGGAGGATCTCATTAGATAGTTCATTAACGTCATCTGATTGATAAGGGAAATGAACTTTAAGCTTCTCGCCAATCATGTGAATACCTTCGGCTAAAGCATCAGCGTAGGCGTCTTTTTTAAATTGATCAACCATGTGTTTGATCACATCGTCCCAGAAACCATCTTCCACTACATTATTAATACCTTCATCACCTAAAACTGCGAGTTTGTGATCTTGGTAAGAGAGCACAATGAGTACTCCGTTTCTTTGCTCAGTTTTATAGAGTTCTTTTTTGTTAAAAACTTCTTGCGCATGCTCATAAATGTCGCCTTTGCATTTCTTGCAGAGGTAGAGTACGACTTCGCCAGAAGTATTAAGTTCGGCTGCAGTAATGGCATCGCCAATTTGAGCTTGTTGCTCTTTGTTGAGAAAACTCATGATTCGAAATCAACTTTAGGAACTTCTTTATCTTCCGGGTTTTCGATTTCAAAGAAATCACGTTTTTCGAGGCCCATTCCCCCAGCGACTAAACGACCAATAAAAGAACGAATCTTAGTATTATATTTTTTGACAGCTTCATTATAGCGAGTTCTTGCAACGGCGATACGGTTTTCTGTGCCTGTAAGCTCGTCTTGGAGACGAATAAAATTTTGATTCGCTTTTAAATCAGGATATTTTTCCACAACGACTAAGAGGCGACCAAGAGCTTTATCCATCATTGAAGAAGCAAGAGATTTTTCTTTAACAGTTTTAGCCGAACCAATTTTGGTACGAGCTTCGGCAACTGCTACAAAGATTTCCTTTTCGTGTTTTGCGTAACCTTTGACAGTGTTGACTAGATTAGGTAAGAGGTCTGCTCGGCGTTTGAGCATATTGTCAATTTCTGCGAATTGAGAATCGCAGGCGACATCTAATTTTACTAAGGTATTGTGGTTGACCCAATACATGATTCCCATTGTAACAAGTATTAAAATGGGTGCGATAAAGCAGGCGGCGATAATAGCAATTTTATTCATAATGATTCCCTCGTTTAGTTTGCAAGATTTTACTCTCTTTACAGAACTTTTCTATATAAGAGAAGTAGATAAGTCGAGGGATTTTAAAAAGTAAGGCCTAAACGAAGAAAATATTTTGTGTCATCTTTGGAACGTGAACCATTGGGGTGACTGACATACTCTTGATCCATGCCCATGTTGAGGCTTAATTTGAGGGTTTCATCCATTGTAAAAGGGATTTCATAACCGCTCTCTTGGTTAATTATGTAGTGACTGAACTCATCGATAGAGGGGTTGTAACGAACTTTACTGTAAACAGAGCCCCAGATGTTTGCTTTTCGTTTGAAGCTTACTTCTATTTCTAGACCGTGGCCGGTGTTATCTTTATCACTTTCTTTTTGATAATCTTCGTGACGCATAGCAAGTCCCAAGCGACTACGTAAAACATGACGTTCATCATCTAAAATATAATAACCAAAACCACCAGCTAAATCGTAGCGATTTTGTATATCTTCAAAACGGTCTTTTTCCCATCGTGAGCGAAGGTAAAGTGAACTCGGGTCATTGAGGGCTTTAGGGTGCTCATAGTCGGAGCCGACTACATATTCTTCTTCGTTGTTTACTTTATTGTTTTCACCCAAGATAAAGGAACCGTAATTCAGAAGTTTGACCCCATCTCTTTCCCATCCGACAGAACCACCACCGCGGTAGTTATCTTTGTCCGAGTTGCCAGTTTGTTTCGCCAAATTTAAGTAGAGTTTATACTCCCACGGGCTGACGGGTTTAATGTAAGATGGATGGTTGTTATTAGGTTCCCACAAGGAGAGGATGGACTTTGTTTCAATAGGAGCTAAATCGTTCTCGATGAAGGCAGAATCTTGCTCTAATAATTCATCTTTAGAGGGGTAAATGATTGTCTCTTCAATTGTGTAAGCGAGCTTACCTTTAGTGGTATCATTTTCGTCATATTCAATATTCTTGACAGTGTCGGTTTCGTATGAATCAACGTGAACCATAGGGATAATGATGAGTCCAGTAAATTCAGTTTCTATACTGAGTTGGTCTTTGTAGACTTTTTTTATATTTCCAAAAATTCGAGAGCCATCAGTAAGTCTTATTATATCTGCTGATAAAGTTGTACTAATGCCTAAGAGAAGAAGGTGTAGAAACCTTTCTTTCATTAGAAATTAAGAAGGAGTTTTAAGTAGAATTCGTTGTCAGCTTTTTCACTTTCGTCGGAAGGTAAACTTGTGTATTCACGATTGTATCCCACTTTTAGACTAAGTGTCATCGTTTCTGATAAACTATATGGTAGCTCGTGGCTTACATCTAAGTAATATATGTAATCCTCTTGTGGGTCCTCAAAAACTGGTGCATATAGGGCTTCGGTTCTAAACTTACCCCATTGGCCAAAGTTTTTAACAAATAATGCCTGAAAGTCCCCAGCTAGTTTTTCATTGTCAGCACTATCATCTTCACGGTAACGTTCAATCCTTTCAGCAATACCGGTACGAACTCTCAGAGTAATGTCTTTGGGGTCGCGTAGGAAATAATGACTGTAACCAACAGCTAAGGTGTGACGAGCATCCAAGTCATCGAAACGGTCTTTTTCCCAGCGATAGCGCGAATACCAAGCTTGCATGTGATCGAGGCTAATCGGTGATTCATAATCAAAACCTCCAGTATATTCTTCATCAGTATTTGCACCATTTTTATTACCAAGATCGAAAGCAGCGAATAACTTAAAAATCTTTCCATCTTTTTCATATGTTGCTTTGAATCCACCTTCGTATTCATCTTCATCAGTATTGCCAGTTTCCTTAAGAACGTTTAGATCAATGCTATAATGCCAAAGCTTAAGAGGTTTCACATAATCTGGGTGTTTGGAGCCAATGGGCCATAAATTTTTAAAATCTTCAGTTGCGACAACGGGTTCGAGTGCTTCAACTTTAGTGGTTTCATTTTCTTCAGTTGGTGCAGTTTCAGACTTTTTGAAATCTTGTTCTTTCACTTGTTTCTTAGGAGTAATGACTGCTTGCCCATTCATGTAATCAATTAAACCAACTACGGTTTGTCGATTATCGTATTCGAGGTTGGCATCTTTCTCTGTTTTAAAAGATTCAACTTTGCTGAGTTTGATGACGATTTCTCCTGCGAAATCAGTCTGAAAAGTAATAGAGCCTTTGGTGATTTTTGTGATTTTACCCGGCAAGACTGCACCATTTTTTAAGGTGACTTCATCAGCAAAGGTAGAATAGAAACTGAGTAGAAGAAGTAAACTTATAGCCTTAAAGTGTGTAAAATTCATGATCCATCCGTTATGTGAAATTATTTTTGAAATTCTCGAACAGTAGTTCTTGTGAGGACTTTAGGCAAGAATAATTGGAGGTTTTTTTTCTTTTTAGAAAGGAGCAATGATAGGCCAAATTAAAGCAAGGTCATATTGAGTTGAATTCGCTCTGAAATACTGGGCAATCAAAAGATGGATATATGCTAGAGAAAAGCCTTTCATATTTATAAAGAAAAACGTGACACTTAATAAAATACATAATCCAATGGCAATAGGAGTGTTTTTTTGAGAGGTGTTGGCGATGGTTTTTATCTTTTGTTTACTATCTCCTAGTTTATCTAAGTCGTCACAGAAAATGACGTTGATGAGGGCGAGTATGAAGCACGAGATGAAAAAAAGTGCGTTAAACTGAAGAAATGGTAAAACAGCAGTTATGAGTGCCCAGGAAAAAGCGATAGAGAATTCTTTAGCTAGGAAGAGTTCTTTGAGACGCTTTTTATAAAAATAGATTTTAGGAGAGAGATATAATAAAGTGGGGATGCTTGCAAGGATTAAAATAAGCCACTGTCTCTTTGTGAGAAAGAAAGATAAGCCTAAACAACAAATCAAGGATGTGATACAGAGTTTTTGAATGAAACCTTGGTGTTTGCGTAAGAAAGACCATCGTTCAGGGTGATTAACTTGATCTTCAGGTGAGTTTTGGTAGACTCGTTCAATATTGTATGTGAAAAAGCAGGCAAAATAAACAAATAAAAAGAGCTGCCATTGTGGCGTTTCAGAGAGGAATGCGTAGAGGCTCGTGACAATACAAGTCACCTGACTTGTGTGGAGAAAAGATGCTTTGAATTTAGCTAAGGACACTTAGCCGATTTTATTTAATATTTCTTCTTTGTTCAAGCCTTCAATCTGAAGGAGGGCGGCTCGATCGAGTATATGGCGAAATTCCGGTCCAGGCTTAATATTCATTGTGTGGAGATCTCCACCATTAATTAAAGGGTTCTTAATTGCTTGGTCAATATCATCCAGCTGATTTAATGTTTGTTCAAGGGCAGGACGTGGTTCTGTTTGTTCAATGACATTATGTAAATAATTAAGTAAACGAGAACTATTATCGCCACATGACTTTAAAATTTGATAAGATTTTTCAAGTGAAAATTCGCCTGTGTTAAAATAAGCAAGATGTTCAACTAATTGACAAGAAAAGCGAATGATGGATCGACTAAGTTTGTATTCTCTACAAATACTTTCGACTTTGTTTTTATCACCACTAGGTCTAACGAGGGCAGCAAAATAAGTCTCGCCATCATATTGAGCTGCACGACCAACTTCTTCCCACCAAAGTTCATTGGCGTAATGATCTTTGGTGCTGTCGAAAAGAACATCCAAGATATTCATTGAGTAAAGAACTTTTAGGAACTCTTCGGCGTGACCTTGAGCTTTTTTGAATTCATCACTTATACGCTCTACTGAAACGTGCTGAGTTATTTTAGGCGCCAGTTCTTTTGCAGCGATAAGTAAATCAGTATCGATTGACATCTTAAGTCGAGAGGCGAAACGAGCCGCACGTATAATTCGCAGGTAATCCTCAGAAAAACGTTCTTCTGCAGTGCCAACTGTTTTCAAAATTTTATTTTTTAAATCATTTTGTCCATTAAAAGGATCAATGATTTTTTTACCAAGAAGAGCAATGGCATTGATCGTAAAGTCGCGACGAGAGAGGTCTTCTTCAATCGTTTTTGAAAAGCTCACATTGGCATTGCGACCATCGCAAGAAACATCAGTACGAAAAGTTGTATGCTCATAAGGCTTACCATCAATTAACACGGTTACGGTTCCGTGCTCTATGCCGGTGTCAAAAGTTTTATACCCAAGTGATTTACTTAGGTCTTTAAAATCGTAAGGATGTATAGCTGAGGCAATATCAATGTCAACTACATCAATACCTAAGAGTCGATCTCGTACAGCGCCGCCAACTATGTAGATGTCTTTGCCGAAGATTTCACAAAAGTCCGGATACATTTAGTGGCTCTCCAGGGTGAAGACACTGAATTCTGAGAATAAATTTTTGTTAAATGACTTTAAAAAATGATCGCCGCCAGGATACACATGAGTAATGCGAAAACTTTCTTTTTCACACATGGAATAAAAATCGCGGATAGAGCCTAGGTGAATATTGGGAGTGTTATACCATTCATAGGGAAGATGTTTAGTGTTGGGCATCATTCCCTTGAGAGTGATTTGGAGTCGTGACTTCCAGTAAGCTAGGTTGTGCACAGAAACAATAACTTTCTTCCCAACTCGTAGTGCTTCTCGAATGAGTTTGTCAGGGTTGTGAACTTGTTGCATTGTTTGACTAATTACGACAAAATCAAAGCTCTTATCCTGGAAAAAACTCATGCCTTCTTCAAGGTCGAGTTGTAGGACGGGAACTGCGTTGGCAATACAGTCGATGACTTCTTGCTGACTCACATCAATCCCTTGGACTTCGCAAGATTTTTCAAGTTTAAGGTGTTTGAGTAATTTGCCTTTGCCGCAACCAAGGTCTAGGACACGAGATTTTTCTTTGATTAAAGATGTGATGATCGAGAAGTTGGCATCAAGTAATTGTTTATGCATTGGAGCAACTCTCGAGTTGTTGTTCAAGGAAATTGCCAATGATAGGAGCGAGTACGTCAACTTCTAGCAAAAAAGCATCATGACCTGCATCGCTTTTGATGTTACAATAAGTTGCTGTGCGATGATTTTCTGCTAAAGCGTTAACGATTTCAACTGATTGATACGGCGGGAAAAGCCAATCACTAGAAAAGGAGATGATACAAAATTGACAAAGACTCTTAGCTAGAGCTTGTGCAAGGCTTTTGTCTTCACCTTCCTCAGCTAAATTAAAATAATCCATTGCACGGGTGATATACAGGTAGGAATTGGCGTCGAAACGATTAACGAATTGGCGACCTTGGTAATTAAGATAGCTTTCCACTTGGAAATTGTGGGTGAATTCGTAATTAACATCATCCATTTCTTGGAGTTTACGACCAAATTTATTTTGCATCGAAACATCAGATAGATAAGTCATATGCGCAATCATTCGGGCAATAGAGAGGCCTTTTTCGGGTTGAGTTCCTTTCGGGTAATTGCCGTCATCAAAGTTTTCGTCTTTGATGATGGATTCACGTCCAACCCAGTTGAAACCAATACTCAACGGAGAACATTGAGCAGCAGTTGCAATAGGGATGCATGAATGAACTTTTTCAGGGTAAGTTACCGCCCATTGCAAGGCTTGCATGCCACCTAAAGAACCACCTGCAACGGCCAACCATTTTTCAACGTCTAGATGTTTCATAAGTTCATTTTGAACGTTGACCATGTCGTAGATAGTTGTCATGGGGAAATCTAAATTATAGCTTTCTCCAGTTTCAGGAGAAGTAGACTGGGGACCCGTAGTTCCATAGCAGGAACTTAAGATGTTACTGCAGACGATAAAATACTTATTTGTGTCAAAGCTTTTTCCCGGGCCAACCATTTCGTCCCACCAACCAGGCTTGCGGTCATCTTCTGAATGTCGGCCAGCTACATGTGCTGAGCCCGTAAGGGCATGGCAAATAAGAATGGCATTACTTTTTTCAGCATTGAGTTCACCATAGCTTTCATAGCAGACTTGAACTTCGTTGAGATTTTTGCCACAACGAAGTCGAAAGGGCTCCTCTTTTGAAGCGAAGCTGAAAAATTGTTCTTTGACGAGCATTTTAGCTGCAGGTGCTTGGGGCACAACCTTCGGGTTTAGTTGTTTTTGGATTTAGGATTGAAGGATTATCATCAATCGAAAACTTTTTAGAGGAAGCTTCATCATCTTCGATATTGAAGGCTGCTTCATTTTCAATTTCAAAACCAGCATCTTTAATGAGACGGAAAACTTTATTTTTGCGATCTCCGCGAGTGACTAAATAACCTTCCACAAAAACTGAGTTGGCGGCGTAGAGTGCAAGACTCTGGAGTCCACGTAAATGACCTTCACGACCACCACCCATACGGATTTCAGCTTTTGGATTGAGGAAGCGGAACAAGCAGAGGATGCGAACGCAACGAATTGGGTCCAGTTGGTCGAAGTCGAAGATGCGATTGCCCTCAACAGGAACGAGAAAATTCACGGGGATAGAAGGAACGCCCAAGCGACGGACTTCGAGAGCAACATCGACGACGTCATTATCGCTTTCACCCATACCAGCAATCATGCCAGAACAGTTCTCTAAACCAGCTTTGCGCGAATTGCGCAAAGTTTCGAGACGATCTTCATAAGTGTGAGTGGTGACGATTTCTGGTGTGTGAGATTCAGAAGTGTTGAGATTGTGATTGAGGCGATCGAGACCAGCATCCTTGAGTTTTTTTGCTTGTTCGTATTCAACGAAACCGGCAGATAAACAAGTCTTAATTCCCACTTCATCCTGGATTCGCTGGATGATATTTGCGAACTGATCCGTTCGTTTGTCATTTAAACCCGTACCAGACGAAACCATGCAATAACGGTAGACACCGCGCTCTTTGGCTTGACGAGCTTCTTCAACAATCTCGTCTTCTGGCTTTAAAGCATATTTATTGACGGGGAGGTCTGAATCCTTTGATTGTCCACAGTAACCACAGTCCTCAGGGCAGAGGCCATTTTGAACATTGTTGATTTGGTGGATTTTAACTTTCTTACCAAAAGTTTTCATGCGAACATCGCCAGCAGCAGAGGCGAGTTTGAGAAGGTCAATTTCTGGGGATGCAAGAATTTCTAAGCATTCTTCACGGCTAAAGTCCTCATTAGCGAGAGCTTTACTTGTCCAAAGTTGGTATTTATTTGACTCTGAAGTCATTGTTACTTCCTAATGATTTTATATTTGTCCATATGGAAAACAGGACGAGACCAGCCTTCCTTACGTTTTTTTATTCCAGTCATGGCGATCTCCTGCTCATACAAAGTGTGCAGGTTTTCTACCTTGCCGATTACATAGCACAGAGGATAATACTCTTTGTCAATTTTTACAGCCAAAGCGAAATCAACTATTTGTCTATCTTCTTCTCGAACTGGCATGATGATACCTTTGATAGCCGTTTGCCCTTGCTGGACAAGGAGTTCAATCTCATCGATATTCCCTAATTGAGCAGTGATTTCTTCTGAGGCTTGGATTTCGAATTCATCTCGGCTGATGTCATTTTCAACATTGTTGACCACTTCGATTTTTTCTTTGCCTCTTAGGATATCTTCATTTTTCTCATAAATTTCTTTTTCAGCTTGGTTAATTTCGCTGATTTTGTTTTCATTATTCTTTTTTAACTCAGTTAATTTCTTCTCAAGTTCGTCACGCTCTTTTTCGGCTTGTGCGATCTCATCACGAAATTGTTGTTCGATTTTTGCGAGTTCAGCACGTCGCTCATCAAAGTTATAACTCTTTTTAATGGCCGCATTAACCTCTTTACTAACTTCATTGTCAGCAGTTGGATTCGCTGGTTTTATGGGGATAGCCTTAATATCCTGAGTTTCAGTTTCTTCGACTTTTGCGGTCTTAGTTTCAGTTTTATCTATTTTGACAAATTGTTTGCTGACCCAAGCGTTCATCCAGGGTTGAGCTTTGATTTTTAACCAAGTATTATTTTTGCGATAAAGGACTTCAACTCTTGCTCCTACGGGCGCCGTGCCCAGTGGAGAAAATTCAATTCCTGCTCCTGCATAGGCTTGAACATTCTTAGGCTTTACTTTGCCTTCTTCATCAACGTGCTTGGCAGCAATCCACGCTGAGCTGTGTTCGGGGGCAACAATTTGTAGCCAATCATCAGTTTCTTTAATAATTTCAACTTTGCTATCGCGTTTGATGCGATCAATAATTTCAAAACGAACAGAAGGGCGGGCGCGAACATTGAGGCGATTTGTAATAACCACCCCCTGTTGACGTTCGAGGACGATTTTAGCAGGAGGCTCAACTTTTTCTTTTATTGGAGCGACTTCGTTTACAGCTTTTGGCTCAGTCTTTGGAGCTTCAATACCTTCAATGACAGGCTGTTCGTTGGCAAGGCTAAATAAATTTAAAAGTAGACAAATGGATAATAAAATATATTTCATGGTTTAGGGAATCCTATTTGAGGATAAGTAAGGCAAAGCATAGAGTCGCGAGCTCAAGGTATTCTCGGTGACTATTGATTTGGTCTTCGAATTCTAAGTTTTGCAGTTTAGTTTTAAGGTAGGGAGAAAGGAAATAGATGCCTGCAAAGCAGAGGGCTACGGGAACGATCTGTTCAGTAAATAAACAAGGAATGACGGCACAGCCAATCGTTAGGTAGAGGCACATATTTTGAATGTTGGCATCTTTGTTTTTGAGTTCTGCTAAGAATCTAACACTTAAAGTATATGCAGGAAAAAGAGGTACGAGAATGAGCCACCAACTTAAGCCTTTATGGAGTAGATAGGCAATGGCGGCTAAGCGGAATAAAATAACAATTTGAGTGATGGCGACGGGGGCTTGAGAAAGCTTCAGGTCATGGGCTTTGTTGATGGAGTTGCCAAAGTTGAGTATTTGGAAATTATTTGACCAAGATAAGAGGGCGTTGATGATAAAACTTCCAAGAATCACGGCACCAGCATTGGATTGTTGCTGGAAAAATAAAATAATCTGCGCACAGAGCCAGAGCGCAAGGCCATTGATAAATCCAGCGATGGGAAGGTAGACACAGTTTTCACAGTTAAATTCACTGACTTGATCGCGTTTGTGTCCAGAGAAGATTGCCCATGCGCGCTGTAGTGCTTCTAGGTGGCTATTATTTTCGAAGGTTTTCAAGATTTGCTATCTCCATAATGTTTCGGCTAAGTTAGCACGAAGAGCTTTTTTATCACCTAAAGAATTTCTCGCTTTATTGAAAAAAGCCTAGAAAGTCAGCAGTCTAATCACTTCGAGATGACAAATTAATCTTTACATGGCCTTTTTGCGCTGGAGAATTGATATATTCAGCCAGTCTTCCATATTTAGTGAATTAAATTTAAAGGACTTCAAATGGAAGATATTTTTATTAAAGGGGCTCGCCACCACAATTTAAAAAATGTGGATGTGCGAATTCCGCGAAATAAGCTAGTGGTTGTCACCGGCCTGAGTGGTTCAGGTAAATCATCTCTCGCTTTTGACACGCTCTATGCTGAAGGGCAAAGACGTTATGTGGAGAGCTTGTCATCTTATGCACGTCAATTCATGGATCAGATGGAAAAGCCGGAAGTAGAGCAAATCACGGGGCTTTCACCCGCTATTGCCATTGAGCAGCGTGGGGGCGTGGGTAGTCCACGTTCGATTGTCGCAACAAGTACTGAAATCTATGACTACTTGCGATTGATGTATGCGCATGTGGGTAAACGTCATTGTCCTCAATGCGGTGAACGAGTTCAGAGTCAGAGTGCCGAAGCGATTGTGCGCAAAGCGCAAAGTTTTCCTGAAGAGAAAAAAATGCTTATCCTCTCTCCCTTAGTTGAGGGAAGAAAAGGTGAACACAAGGAAGTTTTTGAAAAAGCCGTGCGCGACGGTTTTGCTCGCGTTCGCGTAGATGGCGAAATGTGTCGTTTAGAAGACGTGCCCAATTTAGATAAAAATTTCAAGCACAATGTCGACCTTGTTGTGGACCGTATCAAAACGGGCTCAAAGAGTAGTCGTCTGACTGATTCAGTGGAGACTGCGCTCACTTATGGTGGCGGCTCGATTATTTTTCAAGTAGAAAATGAGCAGGGGGAATGGGATGAACACAAGCTTTCAGAACATTTAGCTTGTGATGCCTGCAATATAAGCTTTTCGGAACTGCAAGCACGTGACTTTTCATTCAATAGTCCCTATGGTGCTTGTGGAGAATGTCATGGTTTAGGGTCTGTTCAGACTCTTGATATCGACATGATTGTTCCCGATAAACGCAAGCCAGTGAAAGATGCTTTCCCATTCTGGAAAAAAGGTCCTCGCCGCTTGGTTTTCTACTACAAGAATTTACTTGAGTCAGTTGGCAAGGCCTATGACTTTGAACTGACCACTCGCTTTGAAGACTTAAGCGAGAAACAACGTGATGTCTTGCTTTACGGTACCGGAAAAGCTATCCGCATGGTGTATAAGAATGCTGGACGTTGGTATGATGTCAATAAACCTTTTGAAGGTGTAGCGCGAAATATCACTCGGCGCATGAATGAAACGGGTTCAGATCGTCAACGTGAAAAAATTCTTAGCCTCATGGTTCGACGCGAATGTGGATCATGTCACGGGGATCGCCTCAAACCGGAATCATTGGCGGTCACTGTCAAAGATATGCCCATTAACCATTTTTTACGCATGTCGATTGCGGACGCCGCAGAATTCATCCAGAATCTAGACTTTAATGAAACCGAAAAAGTCATTGCAGGAGAAGTGAGTCGCGAAATTGATTCACGCTTAGGTTTTCTTAACGCTGTAGGTCTTAATTATCTCAACCTCAATCGTGAATCTTCTTCTCTCTCTGGTGGGGAAGCGCAGCGAATTCGCTTAGCGACTCAGTTGGGGGCGGGCTTAGTGGGAGTTCTCTACATTCTAGATGAACCGAGCATTGGTTTACACCAACGCGATAACGACAGACTTTTAGCTACCCTAGAACATTTACGTGGTTTGGGAAATACCGTTGTTGTTGTCGAGCACGATACAGACACCATTTTACGTGCGGATTATCTCATCGACATGGGGCCCATGGCAGGTCGCTTAGGTGGTGAAATTGTTTTTGCAGGTCCGCCAAAAGAAATTATGAAAGCCGATACACTTACGGGCCAGTACATGAGTGGCAAGAAGGAAATCGCGATTCCCGCAAAGCGAGAAAAGGGCAATGGTAAGAGTATTAAAATTAAGGCTGCGGCAGAGAATAATTTACAGAAAGTGAATGTGAGCGTGCCGCTAGGTAAATTTGTCTGTGTGACGGGTGTTTCGGGTTCGGGTAAATCAACACTTGTTCACGAAATTCTCAAGAAAAGTATCAACAAGCATTTAGGCATTGGGCGTGAACGTCCAGGAAAAGTTCGTTCGGTTGAAGGTCTAGAAGAAATCGACAAGCAGATCGTAATTACGCAGTCACCCATTGGCAAAACTCCTCGATCAAACCCTGCGACGTACACGGGAGCTTTTGATCAAATCCGAACTCTTTATGCCTCCACACCAGATGCAAAGGCACGGGCTTATAAACCGGGACGCTTTAGTTTTAATGTCAAAGGTGGCCGTTGCGAAGAGTGCAAAGGCGATGGTTATCGCAAGATTGAAATGAACTTTCTTCCGGACGTTTTTGTGGAATGCGAAGTTTGTCGCGGGCGTCGCTACAATACCGAAACTTTGAGTGTGCTCTACAAAGGTCGCAGTATTGCCGATGTTTTAGAAATGACCATTGACGAAGCCTACGAGTTCTTTGATAAGGTGCCGAAGCTCAAAAAGATTTTGGGGACATTAGAAGAAGTCGGTTTGGGTTACTTACACATGGGACAAGCGGCAACGACTTTATCGGGTGGTGAGGCCCAACGTGTGAAATTAGCTTCTGAACTTTGTCGTATTCCACGTGGTCATACGATGTATATTTTGGATGAACCGACAACGGGTTTGCATATAGCCGATATTGATCGACTCTTACAAGTACTTCATCGTTTGCGTGATGCAGGTAATAGTTTGATTGTCATCGAGCACAATTTAGACGTTATCAAGACTGCGGACTGGATTATAGATATGGGACCTGAAGGCGGTGCCGGCGGCGGTCAAGTTATGGTCAGTGGGACACCTGAAAAAGTTGCGAAGTGCGCAGCATCATTTACGGGTCAGTATTTGAAGCCCATACTGAAATGATGGATTTTAAGCACCTTTTAGACTCCAAGTGGACGGCGGTCGAAATTATTGATCGTCAAAAGCATTTTACGGTGATTGCTACGAATGAGAAAGCAAAAACGGCTCAGCTCAAACCTTTATTAAAAGGTAAGAGCCGCGCCGTTAGTTTAGTTGAGTTGCGCAATCCGCAAAAATGGCAGAGTGGCTGGCTTTAGAAATTAAAAAGGGACGACTTCAAAATTTGTGTTAACGTAGATTTTCTCTATATAAAATCTGTCATCAAGATCCTCATGGCTTAACTGGTCTTGCTCTTCCCTAACACAAGAAAAGCAAAGAAAGCAGATAAATAGTAAGGCCAATATTATTTTTACGCTCAATTTCATACACTAAATATCCTAATCATAAGTAATCAATTGAGTGTACTTCAATAAAGCTCAATGAGACAGAAGTTATTTTCTTTGGAGATCATTGATCTAGTCAATAATTATAGATCTATTTATCATATATCTTAATAATTATATTTATCCTCGCTGAAAAGAAGTCATTGAGATCCAAAAGAAATGGATTAGATTGACTTAAATTATGAGGAAATAGATATGTCCAATCAAGGTTCTACAGGAAATGTTTTAGCTGCGATCTGTAGCTTTTTTATCCCCGGACTAGGTCAATTAGTCCAAGGGCGCTTAATGAAAGCCGCCATCCATTTTGTTTTATGTTCTTTACTTTGGATTATTTTGTTGGGTTGGATTGTCCACATTTGGTCAATTTGGGATGCAGCCTGCTGGAAACCTAAGTCTTAATCAAAGTATTCGTCGTCGGGGTCGAAAGCGGGAACGGGGATATTGACTATTTTCATTTTACCAATGGCGCTATGACGGCAACCTGGTTTGATTAGTATAGTTGAATCCTTGCGAACGGGGATGAGTTCGCCATCGAGTTCCATGTGACCTTCACCTTCTAAAATGAGATAGATTTCGGTCATCTTTTTGTGGTAGTGCAATTCTGAATCTTGCTTAATGTCAACCATATGAATGCTGGCAATTTGATCGGGGTCATCTGTAAAGGCGCGACGTGTGGTCCCGCAAGGGCAATTCACTGTATAGAGCTCATCAAAATTCACCACAGAATAATTTTTATCCATAAATCAACCTTTTTGTTTTTAAGGTACAATGGTGTTTAATTGCATGCAAATAATTCAAATACTGGATTTTGAATAAATTTGCCTAAAAGGAATAATTGCGTAAAAACCTATATAATTTCGTATTTTGCAAATTGTGAATTTGTCCCACTATCTTTAGTTTAGCTCAAACAAGTAAGGATTAAGAAATGAAAAAATTTATGGATGACAATTTTCTGCTGAGTAACGCGGTGGCAGAAGACCTCTATCACAATCATGCGGCTAAAATGCCTATTATTGACTACCACAACCATTTACCTCCAGAAGATATTGCTAGCGACCGTTGTTTTGCCAATATGGCAGAGGCGACTTTAGAAGGTGACCATTATAAATGGCGCGGAATGCGCAGCAATGGCATTGAAGAGCGCTTCATCACTGGCGATGCCAAGCCAGAAGAGAAGTGGCAGAAATGGGCTGAGACCATTCCTTTCACCATGCGCAATCCCTTGTATCACTGGCAGCACCTTGAACTGCAACGTTATTTTGGTGTTAATGATTTACTCAATGGTGATAAGGCCCGAAAAATTTATGAGACATGTAATGAACAACTGGCGAATCAATCGCATTCCTGTAGGAATTTGCTAAGACAGCAAAATGTCGAGGTTTTATGTACGACTGATGATCCAGCGGATAATTTGCAGTTTCACCAAGTTTGCAGTGAAGAAATCGAAGACTTTAAAGCTTTGCCAACTTTTAGACCTGACAAAGCTTTAGCTCTGGATGATTTATATGCTTGGAATGAATGGATTGATAAACTCGCACAGATTGCGGATCAAGAAGTCAAGAGTTTTGACGGTGCCTTACAGGTGCTCAAAGATCGCCACAACTATTTCCACGAACGCGGTTGCCGCCTCTCGGATCATGGTTTACCAAGAGCTTATTACACGGACTATACGGCGAGTGAACTTGATGCGGCCTTCGCAAAAGCTCGTGCCAAGACGGAGCTGAGTGATCAAGAAAAAGAAATTCTGTGTACAGCTTTTATGCAGGGATTTGGACGTTGGAATGCCGAGAAGGGCTGGGCAATGCAATTGCATTTAGGCCCCATGAGAAACAATAGCACTCGCCGCTTTGAAACTGTGGGACGAGACGCGGGTTTTGACTCCATGAATGACCTACCAATTGCTGAAAAACTCTCGCGTTTTATGGATAGTCTCGATGTGAAAAATGAGCTTCCCAAAACGATCTTGTATAACCTCAATCCGAAAGACAATGCCGTTCTCGGAACAATGATTGGCAATTTCCAAGATGGTGGACAAGCCGGTAAAATCCAGTTTGGTTCAGGTTGGTGGTTTCTCGATCAACTCGACGGAATGGAGAAGCAAATGAATGACCTCTCTAACTTCGGCCTCATTAGTAAATTTGTGGGCATGTTGACGGACTCGCGTTCTTTCTTGTCCTTTCCTCGGCACGAATACTTCCGTCGCTTACTCTGCGACTTATTTGCGCGAGATGTGGCCCAGGGGAAACTACCTGATGACCGCAAGTTCTTGGCTCAGTTGATCGAAGATATCTGTTATAATAATGCGAAAAATTACTTTAAATTTTAGGAGAAAACAATGAGTTTAAAAGATAAAATATGTGTAGTGACTGGCGCGGCTGGAGTTCTTTGTTCAGCACTTGTGGAAGCTTTATTGGAAGAGGGTGCAAAAGTCGCACTTCTCGGTCGTACAGAAAGTAAATTAATTGATCTTAAGAATCGTTTGGCGGATAAGGGCTATGATCAAACTCTAGTAGTAGCCGCCGATGTGCTCGATCCTCAAAGTTTAAAACTAGCCAAAGAAAGTATCAACAAGAATTGGGGTCCGGTTTACCTTCTCGTCAATGGAGCGGGTGGCAATCATCCAAAAGCAACTGCACCCGCAGAACAAATGGGCGATGACACAGCCATGGAAGATAGCTTCTTTGGACTTGATGCCGATGCTTATTCTCAGGTTTTTGATTTGAATTTCAAGGGTTCATTTATCCCGGCACAAATCTTTGGGGAAGACATGATCGAAGTGGGTGAGGGAAATATTATCAATATCTCCTCCATGTCGGCATCGCGTCCGCTAACAAAAGTAGGCGCTTATTCAAATGCGAAAGCCGCCGTGGATAGTTTCACTCAGTGGCTCTCGGTTCATTTGGCGGAGAAAAATATTCGTGTCAATGCTATTGCGCCGGGCTTTTTTGTGTCCGATCAAAACCGTTTCCTACTCTATGAACAAGATGGTGAAACCCTTACAGCACGTGGACAAAAAATTATTAATAATACGCCGATGCATGAGTTCGGTGAGCCTGAAGATCTCAAGGGTTCAATGAAGTTTTTAGCAGGGCCAGGATCGCGTTTTATCACGGGTATCGTCTTGCCAGTTGACGGCGGTTTCTCAGCTTTCTCAGGAGTTTAAGCATGGTTTTCGTGGTAATGGGGGTGAGCGGCTGTGGAAAATCTACCATTGGAGAAGCTTTGGCAGACTTACTCAATTTCCCTTTTCATGATGGTGATGACTTCCACCCCAAAGCGAATATTGACAAAATGTCATCGGGGCAAGCTCTTAATGACGATGATCGTCAACCTTGGTTAGATATTTTAGCTGTTAATATCCAACTTTGGAACCGTGGCGAAGGTGCGGTTTTGGCTTGTTCAGCACTCAAAGAAAAATACCGCGAAACTTTATCGAAATTTGGTGAGGTGACATTTGTTTATCTCAAAGGAAGTCGCGAAGTTATCTTAGAAAGAATGAAGCAACGCGATCACTTTATGAAGCCCGAAATGCTCGACAGTCAATTTGCCACATTAGAGGAGCCTCAAGAGGCACTTACGGTTGATATTAGTCAAAGTACGGATGAGATTATAAAAGAATTACAGGAGAAGATCAATGTTAATTAATGATGGTTCAGCAGAGAGAGTGATTAGCCGTGATGAACTTCACGCTCATCTTGATCAATTTATTAAAGTTCATGCCGAGGGTGTTCGTCGTTTGCTTCTACTGCCACCCGATCATACGCGTTTGAATTCCCGTGCAGGTGAGATTACGGCCTATTTATACCAGCAACTCAAAGACCGCTGTGAAATCAATATTATGCCTGCTTTAGGAACTCATGTTCCGATGACACCTGAACAATTGCATTTAATGTTTGGCAAGGACATACCTTTAGATTCTTATATGCCTCACGATTGGCGCAATGCCCTAGAAATTTTGGGTGAATTATCTGCCCAAAGAATTCAAGAACTCTCGGAAGGCAAGTTAGACTTTCCTATGGAGGTCGCGGTTAATAAAGAAGTTCTCAATAATTATGACCTAATCATTTCTATTGGACAAATTGTTCCTCACGAAGTGATTGGTATGGCCAATTACACCAAAAACGTGATGATTGGTGTGGGCGGTGGCGATACCATTAATAAATCTCATTACCTTGGTGCAGTCTACGGAATGGAGCGCATTATGGGTGAGACAGATAGTCCTGTTCGTCGTGCGCTCAATGAAAGCTACGACCAATTTGTCCGTCCTCGCGTTAACCTACAATTCATCCTTACCGTCATTGCTAAAGAAGATGATGAACTTGTCCTACGAGGTCTCTACTCCGGAGAGAACGATGATGTTTTTGAAACCGCTTGTGAACTCAGTCGTGAAGTTAACCTCGACAAGCTTGAGAAACCCATAAATAAATGTGTGGTTTACCTCGATCCAGAGGAATTTAACTCAACTTGGCTTGGTAATAAGGCCGTTTATCGTACTCGCAAAGCTATGGCTGATAATGGTGAGCTCATTGTTTTAGCGCCCGAATTGCATACTTTTGGTGAAGATAGTGAAATTGATCGCCTCATTAGAAAGTATGGTTATATAGGAACGGATCAAACATTAAAAGACGTGGCGGAGAATGCGGAACTCGCAAATAATTTATCTGCAGCGGCACACCTCATCCACGGGACTTCAGATGGGCGTTTCAAAATCACTTATTGCCCAGGGCCTGACGTGAGTCGTGAAGAGATTTGTTCAGTTGGTTTTGATTATCAAACTTACGAAGAAGCTTCAAAAAAATATGACCCAAACAAACTCAAAGATGGTTGGAATGATGTGGACGGTGAAGAAGTCTTTTTCGTTTCTAATCCAGCTTTAGGTCTCTGGACGGTTTAAGGGGAAGTCGTCAGTTCGCAGTACACTTCGCGTGCAGTTTGGAGGGTTGAATATTTCTAAAGATATGGAAGACATATGCCGGACAGGAGCCCGGCGATCCCAACTGTTTGAGGCGGTATGCCGGACAGGAGCTCGGTGTTCCCATGTGTTTTAACATTTTCAGAGAAACTCATAGATAATATATAAATTGATTTTTTTAATGATAATAGTGGAGGTGCCGAAGGTACTAAGCATAATTTAGCCTATGGTTTTAACCATAGGAGTTTAATTAAAAAGTAAGTCCCGTTCTGAAGGAACGGCGCACAGACCATGAACGATTGTTGATGTAATCAATGATTTTTTCTGCAACCTCCAACCTCCAACCTGCAAGCTATTTCTTAAAAAAGATGGCGCGACGTCCGTGTTTTTTAATGAAAAGTTGATTCATTTGGTCCACGGATGAAAAACCACTTTGCTGTGAGATTTGTGATAAATTGAGCTGTGATGAGCCCTGTAATAATTGCAAGGCTTTTTTTAGGCGTCGTTCATCAATAAAATGTTTGGGACTCTGCTGCAGTTCTTCTCGGAAAGCGTATTCGAGCCATCGTCTTGATCTGCCCAAGTAATCACAAATCATTTGTACATTGAGTGATTGATCAAATTGTTCTTCAATGAAATCGAGGGCGCGTTTGATTTCAGGGTGTTTCGGGGTGAAGATTTCGGTGGACTTTCTGGTTTTGACTTTGAGAGGAGGAATAATGAGCTCATGTTGGCAGGCTTCTTGGCGCATCAACATATCTAAAGCTTTTGCCGCTTCAAAACCAATTTTCTGGTCATCTCGTTCAATGCTCGAGAGGGGAGGAGAGGAGAACTCACAACTCACTGTATCATTATTAGAGCCGAGGATGGCGATGTCTTCGGGGACGCGCAAAGCCATTTCTTCACAAGCTTCTAAGAGTATTTGAGCTCGAGGATCGTGCGCAGCTAAGATGGCACAGGGAAGTTTGAGGCTTTTAAGGAATTCATGAATCAGTTCATCTTGCTCCAGGAAGTTGGCGCCAAAAGTAACCTCGAGTTTTTCGCATGTTTTTGTTTTCTTAGAGAGCTCCTTATGGAATCCTTGGTACATGCGTTCAGAAAAAACGGTTTCACTTAATCCAAAGTAGGCAAAGTTTTGAAATCCGCGTTCAAAAAAGTGTTGGGCAGCTAATTGACCCATCTGATAAAAGTCAGGGCAAACACGTGGTAAATCCGATTTCTGTAGAGTGCCAGAAATGTTGACGCAGGGAACCGAATGTTTTTTGAGGTGGTCGAGATCAGTTTTATTGCGCACGACGGCAATGATTCCATCTATGGCATCAAGATTAATTTCGGAGATTTTTAAGTCGTGAGTTTCTGGATTGGTAATCAACTTCCATTTGTCGCGTTCTTGGTTGCAGTAGGAACGAATTCCGTAAGCTGTTTTTTCCCAATGACTAGAGCCCATGGGGAAGGCTAAGGCAATCCTTTTTTTGTTCATTTGCAATTTCCTTGATTTTGCAAAATATAAATGAACTTATGATTTTTTGCAAATTAGCTCAAAAACGAGCAAATTAGTCAAATGTTCCTTTTGATTTAAGCTGTAACAAAATTGTTTTAGGTTTCTTGAGGCCTTATTTTTGATCAAATATTATAATAATGACTAAAAATAGGCAAATTATGAAAAACAAAATCCTCCTTATGTTAATCGCAGGCTTAGTCTTCTCATGTGTTAGCACACCACAAAAACAAGCTCTTTATTCAGATCCAGAATTTAAAGACTGTATGAATGTCTATAATGACGGACACTACGAACTTAAAGATGGCGTGGTTCACATGACCTCTAAAAAGAATTTCTTCTTCCCGACTAAGAAACGCTATGCTGATTTCATTCTTGAGTATGAAGTGAAAATGCCGGATGTGGAAGAGTACTCCAATTCAGGTTTGATTTTCAGAGCTCAAATTAAAGAAGGTAAGAAAGGTAAAACTGTTATTGGTTACCAAGCCGAAGTAGATCCTAGTGAACGTGCTTGGAGCGGAGGTCTTTATGACCAAGGTCGTAGAGGCTGGCTCTATCCTAAGCACGCTACACGCTCAAAGTATGATGAAGATTTTAAAGGAAGTCAATTAGAGCCTTGGACTGAAGAAAAGAAAAAAGTTTACAAGCACCTCGAGTGGAACAAATACCGTGTGGAATGCCGTGGTTCTGATATCAAAATTTTCTTAAATGGCACGCTCATGACCCATGTGATTGATACCAAAGATGCGGAGGGTCACATCGCGATTCAGCATCACGGAAGTAAAGAGTTTGCTAAAACGGCTAAGACTAAAAATATGGTACAATTTAGAAACATCACAATTCAAGAATTGGAGCCTGCGAAATAATGAGCGACAAAATAAATACAGAAGTTCAAATGTTGGATGAGGCACATGCAGCAGGTAAGGGGGCAACACTCAAGACGTATATGAAGTTGTCAGGCCCCGGATGGTTACAATCGGCGATCACTCTCGGAGGTGGTTCATTAGCGAGTGCCTTATTTCTGGGGGTAATTGGTGGTGTTGAATTCCTCTGGGTTCAACTTATAGCTATGGCAATGGGAGTGATCATGCTTTCGGCTATTTCTTATATAACTTTAAGTACAGAGAAATCACCTTTTAAAGCCATGAAAGAAAATATTAACCCTGTCTTAGCATGGGGTTGGTTACTCGCTTCTTTGATGGCAAATATGATTTGGGTTTTACCTCAGTACTCACTTGCGTACTCAGCAATGACACAAAATCTTTTCCCGTCAATTCCTAATCCAGATAGTACTGGAACCAAATTGCTTATTACGGCCGTTATATTTGCGTTTTCTGCTTTTATTACGATGTGTTATGGTAAGCAGGGTAAGGGTATGAAAATCTATGAAAATGTCCTTAAGTTAATTGTTGCAGCAATTGTTCTCTGTTTTATGATTGTAGCGGGCAAGCTTATTGCAGCAGGGAATATAGGCTTTGGTGAAATTTTAAAAGGTTTTATTCCAAATATTAAAAAGTTATTCGAACCAGCTTCAGAAATCCAATTGGTAATTGATCAAATTGCAGATCCCGCAGCACGTGAATTTTGGACTCAGAACGTAGTGAAAACTCAAAGAGATATCATGGTTTCTGCAGCTGCGACTGCCGTGGGGATTAACATGACTTTTCTTTTACCTTTCTCTATGCTCAATAAGGGTTGGGGTAAGAAACATCGTGGTCTAGCAATTTTTGACTTATCCACGGGCATGGTGATTCCTTACGTTTTGGCTACTTCTTGTGTAGCTATTGCTGCGGCAGTAACCTTTCACGCAAAACCCTTTGAAGGCTTAACAGAAAATAAGGCTGGACTTGTGCAGTTAGTTGAGGGTCATAAACAAGCACCTAAAGTTCAGGCGATTCTCGAAAAAAGAAATGCTGGTGTCGAGGCGACCATCGATAATGATGAAGTCTTATTAGCGAGCATGCTTGTTAAGCGAGACACCAAAGAGTTCCCCAAGGCGCTTGAAGTAGCTGTGGGTCCTAAAATGGCACATATCATTTTTGGTTTTGGCGTTTTGGCAATGGCATTGTCAACTATTTCGATGCTGATGTTGATTTGTGGTTTTGTCGTTTGTGAGATGTTCAACCTTGAGCATGGTGGATCAGCTCATCGGAAAGGAACATTTCTAGCGACAACAGGCGTATTATGGCCCTTTATTTGGGGCTCAGGTTCGGGTACATATTTAGCGATTGTTACCTCCACTTTTGGATACATTCTCCTACCTGTGGCATTCCTCGCATTCTTTATGATGATGAATTCGAAAAAAGTCTTAGGAGAGAATATCCCTAAAGGGAAAAATCGTGTCATTTGGAACTCACTAACGGGAATCTCTCTACTAATTACCGGTGTGGCAGCAGGTCATACGGCCTGGCATAAGAAAATGAATATTGGTGGTGACGATGTGGCCTTTGGTAAGTATTTCTTAATTTTCTTTATCATCTTAGTTGTCGCCGGACAGTTCTACACCATGAGCAAACATCGCAAGGAAGCTGCTATTGAAGGAACACCTGCGAGTGAATAATTCTCTTTTCAGCCATGCCATGCAGCATCATTTTCACGAGGCTACTGTCGCATCAATTTTAGCTTTAGGCCTACTTATTTTGTTTGCCGTAAAACAATCGGGTTCATCACATGAATAAGGTTTTCGCCATATGTATTTTTGCGATGATCGCAAATCTCTGTGCTGAAAATAAATATAATGTACTGATGATCTGCGTTGATGACTTAAGGAATTCCTTAGGCTGTTACGGCAATAAAGATGTCATTAGCCCAAATTTTGATAAGTTGGCGAGTGAGTCTGTAGCTTTTGACCACCATTATGTTCAGGTTCCCACTTGTGGAGCTTCACGTTATGCTCTGTTGACGGGGCTGCGTCCCCAGAATAAACAAAGTATGGGCAATGGTGCTTTTAAGCAATTGAGCAGGACTCAGCTCGATGGAGCTCAAACGATTCCCGAGTTGTTCAAAAGAAGTAATTACTTAACTTCAGTAATTGGTAAGGTTTCTCATACGGCAGATGGACGTAATTATGCCTATAATGGCAAAGGCAATGGTAGCGATGAATTGCCATTTGCATGGGATTGGAAGAAAACACCTTTTGGCCCTTGGAAGCGCGGTTGGGGTGTGTTTTTTGCCTATGCTGACGGAAAGCACCGCGAAGATGGCTCAGGCTATAAACCCCGGATGGAATTTAAAGACCTCGAAGATGAGGAACTTCCCGACGGGCTGAGTGCAAATGAAGCCATTCGTCAGCTAGATAAACTCAAAGATAAACGTTTCTTTCTCAGCTTAGGTTTTTATAAACCCCACTTGCCTTTTGTGGCACCTAAAAAGTACTGGGATATGTATGATGGAGTAGATATTAACTTAGCTCCACACGATAAAAAAGGTGAGACTGCGTACTGGCATGGAAGTGGTGAGTTTTATAAATATCAGGGTGATAAAACCAAGCCTTTAAGTACTGAAGAACAAGTGAAACATCGTCGTGCTTATTACGCGTGCATTTCTTATGTGGATGCTCAGCTCGGTAAAGTTATGCAGAGATTGAAAGATTTAGGCTTAGATAAAAATACTATCGTCGTCTTATGGTCAGATCATGGTTGGCACTTGGGCGATCATCAGATTTGGGGTAAGCACAACCTACATGAACAGGCTCTGAAATCCCCCTTTATGATTCGCGTGCCAGACATTAAAGGCAAGATGAGTTCGGCAGTTGTAGAAACGACCGATTTATTCCCCACACTCATAGAGCTTTGCCAACTCACTTTTAATAAACTTTCACAACCACTCTCAGGGCAGAGTCTCGTGCCAATTTTAAATTCAGTTGATACTCTCGGCCGAGACTCAGCCCTTTCTTTCTGGGGCAAGGCAGTTTCACTCAGAAATAAAAATTATCGATTGATTGCCACAAAAGGCAAAAAAGACGAGTACAGCAAAATTGAGTTGTATGACCACCGAATAGATCCCAATGAAAGCAAGAATATTGCCCAGCAAAATCCGGAAGTGGTGGATCAACTTTTAAAAATCATTAAAAAAGAAAATAAACTCTAGGAACTATTATGAGTAAACAAACATTTGGAATTGGAATTATTGGCTGCGGTATGATTGCGCATTTTCATGCGAAAGCCATTGCCGCAATGGAAGGTGCGGAAGTCCTTGCCTGTTTTGAAAGAAATCCTGAGCGTGGACAAGAGTTTGGTGAAACTTACGGATGCCAAGCTTATGCAGAACTCGATGAAATGCTTGCGAATCCTGCAGTTGACGTGGTGACCATCTGTACGCCAAGTGGAGCTCATATGGATCCTGCGATTGCAGCGGCGAAGGCAGGTAAGCATATTCTCGTAGAAAAACCTGTAGATGTGAGCATCGATAAAATCGACGCCATGATTGCAGCTGCAGAAGAAAATGGTGTTCAATTAGCCAGTATTCTCCCTCGTCGTTTTAATGGCGGTACAATCAAATTAAAAGAAGCAGTAGAATCGGGCCGTTTCGGTCAGTTAAGCTTAATTGAGGCTGTGACCAAATGGTACCGCACTCAAGAGTATTATGACTCTGGTGCTTGGCGTGGGACGTGGGCCCTCGATGGCGGCGGAGCCTTGATGAATCAATCGATTCATACCATTGACCTGCTCCTCAATGTGGCAGGTGAAGTTGACTCAGTTTGTGCTTTTGCGGATCTTCTTGCCCATGAAAATATTGAAGTGGAAGATACGGCAGTAGCCATCCTCAATTTTAAAAATGGAGCTAAGGGTATTATTCAAGGTTCGACGGCTTGTTACTCGGAAGAGGGACACGCAGCAGAAGTGAACATCTGCGGCGTAAATGGCTCAGCTTTCCTGAAAGACGATAAATTCACTCATTGGGAATTCAGAGAAGAACAAGCGGGTGACAAGGAATTTATGAATGAGTTTGGTTTTGACCCCGATGCGGGTGGTGCAGGGGCTGCGGATCCTTCCGCAATTGACTTCTCTTGGCACCAAAAGAATTTTGAAGAAGTTCTCGACGCCATTCGCGAAGGTCGCAAAATTCCAGCCGATGCCTACGAAGGGCGCAAGTCAGTTGAGTTGATTCAAGCGATCTATCAATCGGCACTTAACGGTGGAGCCAAAGTGACTTTGCCACTCGAAAAAGCGCCAGAACTCAGAAGTTTTAGATAAGGAAAGTTTTATGTATTTAACTGGATTTGCAGACGAAGCTGCACAAGATTTAGCCACACAGATTAAAGTCACGAAAGAATTGGGGTGGAACGCGATTGAATCAAGAAATATCAATGGCAAAAATATTCATGATATCAGTGAAGAAGATTTTGAGAAAACCGTAGCTCTTCTCGATCAAGAAGGCGTCTTTATTAATTGCTTTGGATCGGCGGTTGCCAACTGGGCAAAAAATATCAAAGATGACTTTTCTATTACTTTAGAGGAAGTGGAACGTGCGATTCCCCGCATGCAGCGTCTAGGAACAAAGATGATCCGCATCATGTCCTATGCTCGCTGCGAAGGTGAAGAACAATACAAAGAAGAGCGTTTTAAGCGTTTGACTGAAGTCGTTCGCCTTTTTAAAGAGGGTGGTATACAGCCCGTTCACGAAAACTGCATGAACTATGGTGGTATGAGCTGGAAACACACTCTTGAACTCATGGAAAATGTTCCAGGTCTCAAGCTTATTTATGATACGGGCAATAGTCCTTTCATGAAGGATTACTCCAAAGGTGGTGATGTTTGGCAAGATAGTTGGGAGTTTTATTCCAATATCAAAGAGCATATTGCTTATATTCATATCAAAGACTCACTCAACCCAGTAGGTGGCGCTCCAGAAAAGTACACTCTTCCAGGTGAGGGTCAGGGTTACGTCAAAGAAATTCTTTCGGATCTCAAAGCAAGAAATTACGATGGCGGTATTTCAATTGAACCTCACATGGCGACAGTTTTTCACGCTAAAGATAAAGGTGATATCGACTGGGATTGGAATTATAAGGTTTATGTTCAGTACGGGCAGAAATTAATGGAGCTTTTACAAGCAATTGATTATAAGTGGAATAAGTTTTCTCTAAATAAAGAGGTTTTTAATGAAGTTTAGTGCGTTTTTAATAAGTGTGTCTTTATCTCTTGCAGTTTTTGGTCAGTCAGGAGATAGAAAAGGTCATGTGATGACTGACCCCATTCCCGCAGATCAAATTCCAGCTGCGCCAGTTTTAGAAGTTTCGGAAGCAATGAAATCTTTCAAAGTACAAGATGGTTTCGCTTTAGATCTTGTGGCCGGTGATCAACATGTGATCAATCCTGTGACGATGGTATTTGATGGTGACGGCCGTATGTGGGTTTGTGAAATGAATACCTATATGCCGAATATTGACGGGAAAGATGAAGAAGTAAAAGGCTCGAAAATTGTTATTTTAGAAGATAGCAATGGCGATGGTCAAGTAGACAAAAGAACAGTTTTTTTGGATGAGATTATTCTACCACGTGCCATCACTTTTGTTCCAGGGGGAATACTTTATGGCGATAATAATCAACTGTATTTCGCAGAAGTTCTTCCGGGTTTAAAACTGGGGATTCATGAAGTTGTTGATAAAGATTATGCCAAAGGCGGCAGTGTTGAGCACAAGCCCAACACCATGCTTTATGCCTTAGACAACTGGTATTATAATGCTAAATCATCGACCTCTTATCGAGCTCTGCCATTGGATAGAGAACTACCTGTAAATTCGACAGAAATTTATAAAAATAAATACTTTAAACTCATTAAGCGTAAGACCGAAAACCGTGGGCAATGGGGTTTGACCATGGATGATTATGGTCGCCTTTATCACAATGGTAATAGTTCGCCCATAACTGGAGAGTACTTAAGACCTGGTTCACTTTTAAAAAATTCTTTATATTCAACAAAAATGGGTTCAGCTAGAATCGGCGCTAATGGAGTTTACTCAAGTCGTATAAATCCTGGTGTTAACCGTGCTTATATGAAAGGAACGCTTAATGGTGAAGGTAAATTGAAGAATTTCACAGCGGCATCGGGCTCACTCGTTTATCGCGGCGATCAATTCCCTGAAAAATATTATGGCATGGCTTTAACCCCCGAGCCTGCAGGTAATTTGATTTCAGCACGTTTTATCTCAGAAAAAGAAGGTTCACTCTACGGTAAAGAAGTTTTTCCAAAATCGGAGATTTTAACCTCCACAGACGAACGTTTTCGTCCAGTAAATCTCTACACAGCTCCAGATGGATCAATTTATATTATAGACATCTACCATGGTATTCTTCAGCACCGGGTGTTTGTGACTTCTTATTTACGTCGTCAAATTTTATCCCGTTCATTGGATAAAGGTAATAATGACCGGGGTAGAATTTATCGTTTAAAATCTACTGAAAATAACTTATCCACGGTTCCAAAATTAAATAACTTGAGCTCAAAAGACTTAGTCAAATACCTGGCTCATACAAATGGTATCATCCGCGATAAGGCGCGTCAGTTAATCATTTTTAAGCAAGACGCCTCCGTTGTTTCTCTGATTGAAAAAGTTATCACGAGCGATAAAAATCACCTAGCAGTGATCAATGCCTTGTGGACTCTTGAAGGTTTAAGTGCAGTAAGACTAGGCCTCATTAAATCGGCCTTGCAGAATTCACATGTTAAAGTGAGAGTTTCAGCAATAGCAGTTGCCGAGTCAATGAATAAATCAGATCGTGATCTTTTGGCAAAGGCACTGATTGAACATGGTCAAAAAGTTCAATACGAAGAAGCTCTTCAATTACTTCTAGTTTCTTCATCATTTTTTGCAGGAGATGATCTTAAGTTCGCTCTAGATTTGGCTAATAAATTCAAGGGTCAGAAATTTATTAAGGAAAGTTTATTGAGTGGTTTGGGCAATGATTACAAAAACTTCGCAAGCTATGCTGAACAGCTTAAAGATAAACAGGCTTTGGCGACTTATAAAAAAATAGGCAAAAAGAAGGTTCAAAGTAACTATGCAAAATTAAAGAAAAACGATAAAGATTTATTCAATAAAGGTAAAGAACTTTATTTTGGACATGCCAACTGCTTTGGTTGTCACGGACCAGATGCCGAAGGCTTGCCTAATATGGGACCGCCACTTGTCAAAAGTGAATGGGTTAATGATTCTCCCGAACGTTTAGCCAAAGTCATGTTGCATGGTTTGTATGGACCGATTACAGTCAACAAGAAGAAATATAACACTCCCATGCCAATGCCAGGTCTTGGTGCCAACCCGATGTTTAAAGATAAAGATCTTGCGGCTATCGCCACTTTTATTCGCAATCATTTTGGTAATAAGTCGGGTGCAGTGCAGGAATCACTATTCAAAAAGGTTCGTCAGGAAACAAAAGATCAAAAAACTCCTTACGCAGTAAAAGAGTTGGAATAAGAAGTAAAGGACTTCCTCATGAGTATAACAGAAAAAGTAAAGCAGGACTTAAGAGTCGATATCAATTCGGGTTTATATCCCGGTGGGTGCCTGTTGCCTACGCGTCATGCTTTGATGGAAAAGTACTCAATTTCACGTGGTTCAATTGATAAAGTTATTCGTCAATTAGTGGAAGAGGGAGTCTTAGAATCGCATCAAGGTTCTGGAACTTATGTGCGATCGCAAGACAATAAGCATCATATCTACATCATTTTAAATAATGATGTAGAATGTGCAGAGTCCAACAAGTTTAATGGCATCCTTTCGATGATGTTGTCGGAAATTAATGATTTGGACTACAGTATTCACTGCAGTTCAAATATAGAAGAATACTTTTCAGAGATCATCCTCAACCCGAGTAGTCGGGTGATTTGGAGCCGTCCTTCCATACGAGCTCGCTACTACATCAAGAAATTAAAAGAAAGCAAAATTGCTCAGATTTTAATCAATCGCTCAGATCCTAATTTTAATTATTTTGCAACAGATACTTATCAAGCGATCGAGCAAGTGAGTCAGTTTATGAAAAGGCAAAAAGAATCGCCGCGAATTGGCTTATTAGTTCCGCCACTTAGCGAAGAAGAGCCCTTTCTTGCTGTGAGAGAAATCTATTTCCAAGAATCCCTTCATAAACATGACTTGCCACTCGCGATTCATCAAAGAACGGCGAGTAAATCAATTAATGATGTCACGTGTATTTTGAGCTCAGTTTTCAAAGGTACCGATCTAGATTACCTTTTCGTTCCCGATCACGATATGTTGCCCGTTGTTTTGACCTATATGGCTGAAAAAGGTCACTCAGAAAGAGTGAAAATCATTTCCTTTGATGGTGAACTTGATCCTTTTTACAAGGGCTCAATGACCATACGTCAAGATTGGAAGGCAATGTTTGAACAAGCGATTTCTTGGGCGTCAGATGACGAGCTTCTGAGCCCTCAGGTACTCGTCATGCCAGAAATCATTCACTATTAGTTAATAGGCGTAATTCACTCTGTAGGGGACCCATTTCTGCACGATGCGAGAAGTGAAGCCACTGAGTTTCCATTTGAGCAAAATCTTTTCAAGATCTTTTTGGAGAGCAAAGTTTGTGAGGCTAACCCCCCAGGCTAGGTGTTCTTTGGATAAATCCCAGTAAACTCCTGTTAAGCTACGGTCCTTGGTGTTATTGGTGTAGGACCAGATATAGGGTGCGTCGTGTATGAAGCAATCAATTTGTTTGGATTTCAAAGCTTTGACGGCATCATCAATATTTGCATAGGCTTTGATTTTATCTTTTGTTAAGTATTTTTGAGCCAGGCTCTCACCAGTTGTATCACCAATGACGCCCATGATCATTCCCGAATTCACGTAATAATTATTTCCGGGTTTGCGAAAACGTCCCATTTCCGCTGTACGAATCAGCATCATTTGACTGATGTCCATATAGGAATCCATGAATTTTACATTGCGTTTGCGTTCCTCCGTGATCGACATGCCAGCCATGATGATATCGATGCGGCGGCCATTGAGTGCAGGGATGAGGGAGGAGAAGGGCAGTTCCACATATTGAATGGGGCGTCCGAGTTCAATACTTAAAGCCTCGGCCAAATCGGCTTCGACTCCTTGATACTGACCATCCTTTTTAAAGATAATGGGGTAGTAATCGGCTGAGGTGCCGACGCGAATCGGTGCGACGTTTTCTTTCGATGATTGGCAAGAAGTAAGCAAGAGGGCGGACAGAAAGAAAATGAGGGGGATAAAGTGTTTCATGAAGAGCTCCTATTAGTGACTTTAGTTTACTCTGAGGCAAGAAAATGTCATTCGGAGATCGCTCGATTTTATAAAGTTCTTAGTTCATGGACTTTAATTGAAAGATTTTTCCTAGAACATGTCAATTAGCAGCGTGGCATGGCTATTAATTAGTTTAATAAGCAGAAATAAATTTCGCGCACAGTTTTAAATTAATGATAGGATCAATATGAGCGACAAAATTACTTTTAAAGAAAAGTTCGGTTACGGACTTGGTGACTTGGCTTCAAACCTCTTCTGGATGCAATTTATTTGGTACCTGAATTACTTCTATACAGATGTTTTTGGACTTGCCCCAGCCGTACTAGTTACTCTTATGGGCGTCGTTCGTATTTGGGATGGTTTTAATGATCCAGCTGTCGGTATCATTGCTGACCGTACTGAGTCGCGTTGGGGTAAATTTCGCCCCTATCTACTTTTTGGTGCTGTTCCATTCGGCATCATTGGTATACTTATGTTCACGACACCCAACCTCTCTGCGGGAGGGAAACTCACGTGGGCCTACATTACTCACGGGGCTTTTGTGCTCATTTATACTGTGGTAAATATTCCTTATTCATCACTTATGGGAGTTGTTTCCCCGGATTCAAAAGTGAGAACAAGCTTTTCTCAATGGCGTTTTATCATGGCTTTTTCTGGCGGTATTATTGTTCAAGCAACGACTCTTCCTATGGTGGCCCACTTTGGGAGTGGAGATACATCAGTAATTGAAGCAAAGATTGAAACAATTGATAATAAGCAAGTGATTTTAGTTAATGAAGTGGGGAATGGTGCATCGCGAATTGAAGCGACTGCAAAGCTTCCAGGTTATGAAGAGCCCAGTACTTTCCAGAAAATCCTTATGAAAGTTGCCAATGTACCTGACTCAAAAAATGAAGGTAAAATTTACAAAAGTAAGAAAACTTATTACATCAATAACGAAACCTATTTCTTAGAATCAAAGATTCTTCACAAAGGTGAACAAGATCAGCTCTTCCTCGATAAAGATTTAAAGAACGCGCACAAAGCAGGCAGCGATACAGAACCTTTTGCCCAAA
This sequence comes from Lentisphaera araneosa HTCC2155, assembly GCF_000170755.1. Classification (NCBI taxonomy): domain Bacteria; kingdom Pseudomonadati; phylum Lentisphaerota; class Lentisphaeria; order Lentisphaerales; family Lentisphaeraceae; genus Lentisphaera; species Lentisphaera araneosa. Next base: position 88,633 of record NZ_ABCK01000015.1, on the reverse strand, counting down.
TTAAATATTGCCTAGAAGGCTTCAAATCCACATCTGTTGATATGGGTACAGTTTTTAAGAAAAATAAAGATACCATCTCTGATGAAATGGTTCCTGTAGATCTTACCGGTGCCGACATTTCCATTGAAGTGATTAATGAACAAAATGGTTTCCAATGGGCGACAACGGTTTTTGGTATCTCGGCAACATTGATGTTCTTAATTACTTTCTCGACAACCAAAGAACGTGTAAAACCACCTAAGCAAGAGAAAAAGACTCCACTGAAGACTGATATTAAAGATTTACTGACAAACAAACCTTGGCTCATTCTCTTTGCACTAGGTATCATCACACTTTTCCACGTTTGTTTAAGAAATGGTGCGATTATGTACTACTTCAAATATGTTGTGGGTAATACGGGTGTTGTGCCTCTCTTCATGCTTTCAGGCACAATTGCCAACCTTGTTTCCCTCGCCGCGGTCGGCTTCCTCGAAAGTAAACTAGGGAAGAAAAAAGGTTTTGCCTTGTTAATGATTATGACGGCTATCCTAACATTTGTTTTTGGCATGATCTCTCCAGAAAATATCGGCATGTTATTTGCCGTTAATATCGCAATTAACCTCATGTTTGGTCCTACAGCAGCACTCGTCTTTGCGATGTATACAGATGCGGCCGATTACTCGGAATGGAAGACGGGACGTCGTGCAACAGGCCTCGTGATGTCGGCTTGTACAATGGCACAAAAATTTGGTTACACACTTGGTGGCATGCTCACCATGGCGGTTCTCGTTTGGATCGGATTTGAAGCTAATACAGTTCAGTCACAAGAAGCCCAAGATGGTATTTCCGGTATGGTGAGCTGGATGTCGGCAATCCCATGTGTACTCGGCTTTGTCCTCATGCTTTTCTACCCACTCACAGATGAGAAGCTTAAAGGCATAAGTGAAGACTTAACAAAGCGTCGTGAAGAAAGTGAAGCTTCAGAGGCAACAGCCGAAGCCTAATTAAGCTCACATAAATTTTAAAGGCCGAACTCATGAGTTCGGCCTTTTTTGTTTTTACTCAACTAATTTTGTTATCACCATAAGGAAGAGTAAGTTCTGAGTGTATGGAGAGAAAAATGAATCGACTTGAATTTGAGGATGATAAAAATTAGCGTAGCCGAGGCTATTTACCGAACTATGACGCTAGTGATAAGTATCAAATGATAACTTATCGTTTGGCAGATGCTTTACCCAAATCTGTGCTGAGGGATTTGGGTGATGGGAGCGCGGGCGTCTCGCCCGCACAAAGAAATATAGAAAAAAGAAAGTGTTTAGAAAATTATCTAGATCAAAGTTATGATTCATGTATTTTGAAAAAGCCAGAGTGTGCTCAGCTAGTTATTGATGCATGGCGATATTTTGATGGTCAACGTTATAACTTATTGGCATACATGGTGATGCCAAATCATGTACATGTCTTAATAAAAACATATGAAGCTTATAGTTTAAAAGACATTGTACATTCTTGGAAATCTTTTACTTCACATGAGATATATAAAATTTTAAAAGATGATTGTGCGGGCGAGACGCCCGCGCTCCCAGCAGATAAATCCTTGGAACTTATAGACAAGAAATATTTAAAGGGCAAGGTTTGGCAAGAAGAGTATTGGGATCGGTTTATTCGTGATCAAAATCATTTAAACCGTGCAGTTGAATATATAATGAATAATCCAGTAAAAGCAGGTTTATGTAAGAGAACTAATGGATGGAATTGGTCAGCTATTTTAGTTAATAAACAAGGATTTAAAGGCTTTTAAGATCTTGATTTAAGGCCATGTATTCTTTCAGTAAGTCTTGCTTGATTTGCGGATCTTGTTCGCTTAATAATTTTTCTTTGATGACTTCATACTTCTGTTCAATCGATGCTTTACTGATTTGATTGAGGCAATCATTGATTAATTGCATCAGTTCATCAAAGTCATCACCCTCGGTACTCCTAGAGTGATAAGAAGATATTTTATTTTGTTTTATAACAAGTTCATAAACATTGGGGTATGAATTGGCGAGATCCTGTGAGCAATCTTTCCAATTGCCCATCTCAATATGAGAATTGATAAAGTGTAGGGCTAGAGAAGATTCGCTTGTCTCAGGTTCAAGATCCATGGTATTTTCAAAAACCAAATTCGCAAAAACTTCCTGACTTAAGGCCAAGGCAATGAGCTCAATTTCGGCAACGGAGCGCTTTGATATTTTGTTAAGTCTGAGAGGAGGGGGTGCGACATTTTGGGGAGCTTGTTGGAATTCCGCCTGGGGCTTCATATACTGCTTATGATCGCGCTTGTTGTAAACGAGGTAGCGCAATTGTTCACTTATCGCTTGAGCGTCGAGCTGAAGTTTACTGGCTAAGCGGAGGTGCCAATCACCCATGAGGACGTTGGGCATCTTAGCTAAAATGTCTAGAAGAAATTCACTGATTTTGACTTTTTCTTGTGAAGGACTCGAAGGCCCGTAATCAGAGAGGATAAAATCCACAAAATTCATGCCACCCGAAAGTTTTTCTTTGAGGACTTCGGCACCTTGTTCACTTAAAACCGTGTCGGGGTCTTCGCCTTCTTCAAGTGAGATGATCTCGGGAATGACGCCCTTGGGAAGTAAAATATTTAAACATTTGACGGCAGCTTTTTTTCCTGCATTATCGGCATCAAAACAGAGCTTAACGTGTTTTGCGTAACGCGCAATCATCGAGGCATGTTGATCAGTAAAAGCTGTGCCTTGTGCGGCAATCGCATTTTTGACTCCCGCACGGTGGCAGGCAATGACGTCGAGCTGACCTTCGCAAATGACAAAATGCTCGCTTTCTTTCAGGTGTTTATGGGCAATGTGAAGCCCGTAGAGCACGTTACCTTTGTGAAAAACGGGAGTTTCGGGGCTATTGATGTATTTGGCGGCTTTACTATCCTTTTCGAGTACTCGTGCCGAGAAAGCAATGACGCGTCCACTGATGTCCTGGATGGGGAACATGAGGCGATTGCGAAAGCGGTCGTAAGTTTTTCCCTGTTCATTTTGCTTAGTGAGGCCCGCAGTAGCGAGAAGTTCATCAGAAATCGAATGTTGCTTGGCCCATTTCATTACGGCATCCCAAGAATTGGGAGCATAACCGAGGCGATAATTATTGATGACTTCTTGATTGAGTCCGCGATTTTGAGCGTATTTTAGGGCTTCTGCACCCTGAGGTAATAAAAGTTGCTGCTTGAAAAAGTTTGTGGCTTTATCGAGGACATCGAAAAGCGCTTCTTTTTCATTTTTTTGCTTGAGACGTTCTTCGGGGCTTTGTCCTTTGCCCCATTCTGGTAAAATGACATTGGCCCGCGAGGCGAGTTTTTCTAGTGCATCGCGAAAGTCCAAGCTCTCATATTCTTGTACGAATTTAAGTACGTCACCACTCGCGCCACAGCCAAAGCAATGGTAGAATTGATCGTTTTGGTTGACGTTAAAAGAGGGCGTTTTTTCGTTGTGAAAGGGGCATAGGCCTAAGAAAGTCGGGCCATTTTTCTTTAGCTTAACATGAGCGCCAATAATATCGACTATATCATTGCGGTCTTTAACTTGTTGTTTAGCCCTTTCGAAATCCTGAGACATTCTTACTGCAGGCCCTGTAGCTGCCTTAAGCGACGTTCAACGGCGGGTATCTGTGGATCCTTTGTTCCCTCAGTCATTTTGAGGAATTTGGCATAACGAATGCGAGCCAGTTTAGGGACCTTATAAATCGTGTCGAGGGCAATAGCTGCATTGAGTGTGGTACTAGGATTTCCTGGAGCGAGGGTATCTGCTTTTTGTAAAAAGGGCATGATATAATTTTTATTACCTTCTCGGGTGATTTCTTTGATTGCCACATGATTATAAAAAACTTCGTCTCTTAGTTGTTTTCTACCCATGAGGTATTTGAGTCCCTTGGCAGATTTGATGTATTTCTCAATATCATAGGAACCATCAGCTTTTCGGCAGTTGTTGATTTCTGCAAGCATCAGTAAACGCAAGGGGATGGGGTTATTTAAATCGTTTCTGTAAGCTAAATCAAGAGCTTTGATGGCTTCGGGATAATCGCCTCGTTCGAGGTAGATTCTGCCAATCATGGCCATGATTTGTGGGTCGGGAGTTGAATCGGTTGGGTAGGCCTTGAGAATGAACTTCTCCACTTCCTGGTTTAGGCCACGGCGATTTTGCACATAGGCATAAAGAGCGTAAATGCGTGGGTGTTCCTCGCCGAGGTCGAGCATGCTTTTGAGTTGGTAGGCAGCTTTTTCCCAGTTGTTCTCTTCGAAAAGCTTTTCAACTTCAGCTAAAGCTTCTGTTGCATCGGGGCGTTGACACGAAGCAAAGAAAATTGTGCTGAGGAGACTTAGGGCGAAAAGCTTCGAAGCGAGAAAGAACTTTCTTGAAGGTGAATTCATGAGGGCCTTACCTTCTCCTACGGTTTTGTTTGTAGCCGTTGCCACGCACAGCTTGTTTGAGTTGCTTCTTTTCTTTTTTACCTTCAACAATAATCACGAAGTTGAGCTTAGGAGGTAGTTTCTCTGCTTCAGCAAGAATAGTGGTCGCATTATCATAAAAAAAGCATTCGTGTTCACCACTAATGTCGATGGCAAGAACAAACTTCTTTTGAACGTCTAAAACTGTCTTCAAGCTCTCGAGAATATGCTTGATTCTGTAGGGGGTATCCATGATCAAGAAAGGGTGACCTGAACCGGAGAGTTTGCGAAGTTCTTTTTCTCGAAGTTCTTGATCGCGAGAAAGGAAACCTGCAACGACGATACCCTTGACGGTGAATGGGCAGGCAGAAATGGCTGCCGTCACCGAACTGGGTCCAGGGATAACCTGAATTTGGGCTTTCACCGACCAAGCGGATTTGAGTACGGGTGAACCAGGGTCTTCTAGTGTGGGGCAACCTTGGTCACTCATGTAACAAACGGTTTCGCCACGTTTGAGGGCTTTTTCAACTTCACGAAGAGTGTGGACTTCGTCTTGCTCAGAGTATTTCCAGTATTCACGGTGAACTTTGGCAGCTTTTAAAACGGCACGAGCAGGGCGATCTTCTTCGAATACGAGCATGTCACTATCTCTTACAGCATCTAGGGTGCGCTTCGGTATGTCGTCGCTATTTCCGATGGCCCCAGAAGCCATGATTAGTTTTCCTTTCAAATGAAGTTCTCCAGTTGTTCTTTCGTGATTATATTTGTTTTTGCTTTCATAGCGGCGAATTTGAGAATAAAGGCAATTTCTAGCTCGTTGCCTTGGCAATCATAAAATGCGAGGTGAGCCCCGTTTTCGAGTTGGAGGTCTTTCTTACTCGACTGTTTACAGGCTTCTATAAAATAGTGTTCCACAATATCGGCAATATCTTCGTGGTGCTGAAGTACAGGTAACAATTGCAAAATACTGTTTTGGAAGATGCTTCTAAACATAGGATGTAGAATGCCTTGAGCAAGGGCTTCTTCGAAAGCTACCTTAGTCGTGCAAATTAAGCGCGTGTCGATAGGCTTACTATCGTGTTCATTGATTTTTCCAGAGGCAATAAATTCGTAAATCTTTTTCTGGCTAGCCAAATCGAGTTTATCGATGTTTTCAATCAGTAGCGTGCCTTGATTGGCTTGAGTGATTTTACTTGCGGCACCAAAAAGTTGTTCGTAAATGGGAAGACCACTCGTGTCTTCACAATTTAGGCTTATGAGTCTCATGTGTTGACGACTACTATTTCCATGAATGATATTTGCGACTTCCGCAAAGTCATTGCCTTCGTGACCCTCAACGAGAATGGGTGAGTCAAGACTCGAGTAGATCTCGATCTTTTTCATCAATTTTTGAACGTATTCTGAGTGACCTGGAAGTGCAAGGATTTTACTTCCTTCGGAATCTGCAGTGACAGTTGTGTTAAGGAGTTTGCAAAGTAGAAGACCCGCGTGCATACAGATAAGGCGTGCAAAAGCAAATTCAGTATTTGTGATGACTTGGTCGAGCTTGCTATCAATATAGATGAAACCGATAGGCTTCTTCTGTGAGTTGAATAAGGGTGCAGTTAAGATGGAGCGCACTCCGTGGCGCATGAGTTGATTCGAGTCGACAAGTTTTGAGTTGGAGACGTCGCGGATCATAAAAGAGCAACCTTCATTCAAGGTCTTTCTCATGAGGTCTGAACTCATACGTAAGTTATCATCATCACCAGTTGCTAGGGCAATGTTACCTTCATTATCATCCTTGATGACGGTGAGATAAATTTGGCTGCATTGAATAGAGGATTGCAATGCGTCATTGAGAGCTTCGTAGACCTCCATTTCATTTTTAGCGGCGTTTACAGCTAGATTTGTCAGGACAACTTTTTTAAGCCATTCACTACTGAAGTCGTCGTGGATCGCAGAATTGATTGAGGCACTCGGAGTGAGTTCAATGAAGTCTTCCACTGAAGTCGCCGTGCGATTGGAGGAACCTGAACGTGTTGAGGAACTCGAGGGCGTGGGAATCTTTCCGCCGATAGCTAAAGTTTTATTTCCTGCAGAAGTATTTTGGGTAGGTGGTGAGCTTGGGTACGAGTCATCGGAGAAAATGAGGTCAACTTTACCGATGGTAATTTTGTCTCCAGTCCTTACTAAGCCTTTTGCAAGCTTTGAACCATTAATAGCTACACCATTGCAGCTTGCCATGTCGACGAGTTGATACTGGCCAGTTCCATGGAGGTTGATTTGTGCGTGATGACGAGAAACACTTACATCGTCGACAAAGATATCGGCAGCTGACAAGCGGCCAATAATATTTTCTTTTTTAAGTGAATAAGTTTGCCCATTGTCGAGTCGAATTAAGTTCGCCATTGGTACTCCATAGAAAGGTTTTCAATTGTAATTTATAGTACGTTAATTTATATGAGTAAAAGCGACCATCAAGCCGAGAATTTTTTATCTAAGGAGTTTTGTTTGCCGACTTTAAAAATAAATGCCTTGCGTGATAGTAAGAGCCGAAAATAATTTTAATTAAACAAAAGTATCCAAAATGAACGATATACCTGATTTTATTAGTGTTGATGAAGATTTTGCTTCTCTCTTTGAAGAAAATTCTAGAAGTATGAAAATTGAATTTAAATCGGGCGAAGCCGTTAAAGGAAAAATTACTCTAATTGATAAAAGTTCTATTTTTGTTGACTTTGGTGCTCGTTGCGAAGGTATAATCCCACTCGGAGAAGTACTCGATAATAAAGGCGAACTCGAACTCAAGGTTGGCGACGAAATTGAAGCATGGGTGCTTAATGACCGCGGTGGTGAAATTAGCCTTACAGTGAAGCTCTCTGGCGATGCTCTTAACGAAACTTTTGAAGCAGCATACTCTGAGAAAATCCCGGTAGAAGGTAAAGTTATCGAAGAGCGCAAAGGTGGTTACACAGTAAATCTCAGCGGTAATATGGCCTTTTGTCCTTACTCACAAATGGATTCACGTCCTGGTGATGCCTCACTGTATCTCGGTCAAACTTTTAGTTTCTTAATCACAAAAATTGACGATCGCGGCGCCGTAGTATCTCGTCGCGATTATCTCAAGATCCTCGCGGAAAAACAAAGAGAGAAACTCCAAGAAGAACTCGTAGAAGGCGACGAAATCGAAGGTGTGATCCGCCGCATAGAACGCTTTGGCTTCTTTGTCGACTTAGGTGGCGTTGACGGACTTGTTCCTGCATCAGAAGTTTCTTGGAAGCGCAATGTTGACCTTAATGAATTTGTTTCTGTTGGCGACCAGGTCAGTTGCAAGATCTTGGCCCTCGATTGGGAAAAAGGTAGAATTACTCTTTCTCTCCGTGCTTGCTTACAAGACCCATGGGATTCTGATGAACTCTTTAATGGTGCAACGTTCGAAGCAAAAGTGAGTTCGGTTCAAGATTTTGGCGCATTTGTCGAGTTAATTGAGGGCGTTGATGGACTTCTTCATATCAGTCAATTTAAAGGTATTCAACCACAAATTGGCGAAACGCTCAAAGTGAAAATTGATTCCGTTGACTTTGATCAACACCGCATTTCTTTAAGCCTTCACAAAGGCGAAGTCGGTGAAGCAGTTGAAATAGTGGAAGCTAAAGAACTAACCGGTACAGTTGAAAATATCAAGCCTTATGGCGTTTTCATGGGACTCTCAGATGGTCGTAGTGGTTTACTTCATGTTAGTCAATTAGATGTACCAAAGAGCGGTGATGCCACAAAAACTTTAGAAAAGAACTACGCCAAAGGTTCTGAACATAAGATTGAAATTCTCAAAGTAGAAGCTGGCAAGATTTCTCTCTGTTTACCTGGTAAAGCAGCTGCAGCAGAAAATACATCAAAGCTCCTTAACGACCTTCACAAGAAGAGTAACTCTGGAAGCTTTGGTAGCTTAGGTGGTATGTTTGATGGTTTAGATCTCTAAGATTTCTTTGCCACTCATAAAAAAGCGAGGTAGTTTGACTTCGCTTTTTTTGTGTCCAAGCAAAAAAAAGTCCGCAAAAATGCGGACAGTTTTAAAATGAAGTGGGTTCTTACTTTAAGAAAGCCAGGGCTTGTTGCTTGGCAAGCTCTAGGGGTTCACTCGTTTTATTAATGTAAGACGAGACCACAGCACCTTGGTAGAGGCTCATGATTAACTTTGAAGTTGCATCGGCACTCGGGTGCTGAAAGTCATAGAGCTTCATATCTATGGAGTGACGAATGTTCTCATAAGCATCACGAACAATTTTAACGAATTCAGGGTGCTCATTGCCCAGTTCTAAAGCAGAACAGAGCAGGGGGCAGGCTCGATTATTTTCTAGTTTACTTTTCTCTATCGCAAGTGTGAAGAAGTTGTTTATACACTCTTGCGTTTCGCGAGAAGCGCAAATTTCATTAAACTTATCAATGCTTTGCTTTGAAATGAACTCTAAATAAGCCTTAATGAGACCATTTTTCGATTCAAAATATTTATAAAGAGTCATTTTAGCCACGCCCGAACGTGCACTTATTAGGTCCACACCACTAATATTTATCCCCTGCTCATTAAAGAGAGCAATAGTTGTATGAAGAATTTTGTCATACTTCAACTTACTGTTTTTGCGCATAATCTGACTCAATTGTTAGTTTTTCTTTGTACATATAAGTTTAATTTTAAAAGGAAAAATCTGATTTTCAATAGCTTACGACGAAAACCCGCCTTTTTTTTATTCATGTTTGATTTGATTATTGGCGTGAGGTGACTAATCTAGCGACGATTTTTATAACTATATATAATTAAAGAGAAATTAAATGAGCCAAATTAGAAATGTCGCGATCATTGCGCACGTTGACCATGGTAAGACAACACTTGTAGATGAGATCCTCAAGCAGGCACAAGTTTTTCGCGAAAATGAAGAAACTGAAACATGCGTACTCGACTCTAATGATCAAGAGCGTGAGCGTGGTATTACAATCCTTTCAAAAATCATCTCCGTAAACTACGGTGGATGTAAGTTAAATATCATTGATACTCCTGGTCACGCCGACTTCGGTGGTCAAGTTGAACGCGTACTCAAAAAAGCAGACTGTGTATTGCTTCTTGTGGATGCGGCAGAAGGCCCCATGCCTCAGACGCGTTTCGTATTAAATAAAGCGATTCAGCTTAACCTTCAGCCAATTGTTGTTATTAACAAAGTGGACAAAGATGATGCGCGTTGTGACGAAGTTCTCGATGAAGTCCACGATCTCTTCTTTGAACTCGGTGCTAGTGAAGAACAAGTTTTCTGCCCAGTATTCTATGGTTCTGGCCGTGATGGTTGGTTCGCCGACTCTCCAGAAGGATCACAGGAAGATATCAAGCCACTTCTTAATTGCATTGTAAATGATATTAAGCCTCCTGCGCAAATCGAAGGTCCAGTACAGCTTCAAATCACAACAATTGACTACAGCTCTTACGTTGGTCGTATTGGTATTGGTCGTGTTTACCGTGGTACACTCGATAAAAATAAGCCAGTTATGACGATTGCAGATGATGGAACGCAAATTCGTGCCAACATCAAACAACTCTTTGTTTTCGATGGTCTTGGTCGTCGTGAAGTTGAGTCAGTTGAGTGCGGTGATATTTGTGCAATCGTTGGTTTAACTAACTGTGATATCGGTTTAACCGTTTGTGATGCCGAAGAGCCTGAAGCACTTCCTAAATTAGAGCTTGATAAACCAACCTTATCCATGCTTTTCCGTGTTAACGATTCCCCATTATTCGGCCAAGAAGGTGAGCTCGTAACGAGTCGTCAGGTTTCTGATCGCCTCTTTAAAGAAGTTGAAAAAGACGTGGCACTTGAAGTTGAAGATGTGAATGGCGAAGCTTTCCGAGTTTCTGGTCGAGGTATTCTTCACCTCTCAATCCTTATCGAAAGTATGCGTCGTGAAGGCTATGAACTTTCAGTTTCTCAGCCACAAGTTATCACGCGTGACATCGATGGTGTAAAACATGAGCCAATCGAAAACCTTTCAGTTGAAGTTCCAGAAGAATCTGGTGGTAAAGTAATTGAAATCGTTGGCGGTCGCCGCGGTGAAATGAAAACCATGGAAACTCGTTCTGGTAGAACGATGCTCAACTTCTCAATTCCTACACGTGGTATCATTGGCCTTCGTAGCCGTTTGCTTACAGCAACTCAGGGTGAAGCAATCATTGGTCACTCATTCGAAGCTTACGAGCCCATGAAAGGTGATTTCCCACACCGTCGTAATGGTGTACTCATTTCTATGGCTCAGGGTGAATCAACAGCTTTCGCCATTGATGCACTTCAGCAGCGTGGTATTTTCTTCATCGATCCAAATATTGACGTATACGAAGGTATGGTCGTTGGTGAAAATAGCCGTGAAGGTGATTTGATGGTGAACGTACTTAAGAACAAGCAGCTTACTAACGTTCGTTCTAGTGGTACAGATAAGGCAATTAAAATTACTCCAGCAAGCGTTAAGAGTCTCGAAGAATACCTCGAATACGTAGGTGCCGACGAGCTCGTAGAATGTACGCCAAAGAATATCCGTTTGCGTAAAAAACTTCTCAAAGAAGTTGAACGTAAGCGTGGATCAAAACTTTCTTAAGAAAGTATAGATTTATCAAAAAGCCCCTGAGTTTCGACTCAGGGGCTTTTTTAGTATGATTTTCATGCGATTATCCCTTAACAAAGAAAACTGACATCGCAGAGTGAAGTTACTTCACTTAGGCCCACTACTAAAATAGCCTTATCTGTTTCTTCCTTCGTTTGTCTTAGGGCATTGCCCTAAGCTATTTAAAGTTTAATGGTTTCACCATAAGTTATATATGCTGTAGATGTATATACATCGCAGAGCGATGTCACTTTAAATAGCCCCACGTGTAATGTGGGTTTTAGTACAAGGGTAAAAACATGTGTGCCTTTAGCTACACGACATAAATAGTCTTCTTGGTTCCATATCTATAGGCATGGTTCATGTTCATTTCTTTGTCTTAAGCTATTTTTAGTCTAGTGGCTCCAACATAACTTATATATGTTAACTATGTAGTTCTTTATTTTGAGTGACGATCCTGGTCGTGCCGAAGGTACGTAGCATAACTGCGCCTACGATTTCAACCATAGGACCTGAGTTCCCCCTTCATTCCGTTCTAAAGGAACGGTACAGTACGCCTATGCGTACACAACAACAGCGAGGTGAAAGACCTCGTCAGGGTTGGCCGTCAGCCCTGTAGTCGAAGCCAACTGCGTCGTTGTGAAACGGGGTGGGTAGTAGGGCCTAGACGAAATACCAGTCCGTAGGATGACGAACATGTTTCGGCCGGTCAGGGTGTCGAGCCTGCTGTGTCATGGCGAAGACCAGAGAGCGGGAGGAAGAGCTGCGTAGCCTGAGGGCGAAGTAAGCCAACTGCTCAAGTTGTACACGCTGAAGAAAGACGGAAAGAAAAGCGGTGTATAAACGCTGACAGGTGATTGGTGATGGAATGGTATGAAGATGTTGTGGATTAAGTAGGGAGACCTGTGTGGTCAGTACGGATTAATCCGCCACGCAGGAGTCAGAGCCCTCATAGTAGCGATGAAGGTGGTGAAAGCCACTGGAGCAAAGGGGGGTAGGAAGGTGAAACTGAGAAGAAAAGAGTAGAAGGAATATAAGAATGTCAGAAATGGCTAAACAAATATTAGGACGAGATGAACGCTTTGTGGAAATACAAGCGTGGGCGTCACCTTCTGTCTGGACGGATCAGATGCTGAAAACTCTTCATAGAGGAGTTGAAAGAGGCAAGTGGTACAGCTTATCAGATAAGTTGATGCGTAAGAATAATATCATGGAAGCTTGGGAAAAAGTCTGCTCAAATAAGGGCAAACATGGAGTGGACATGGTATCAATCGAGCGCTACGAATCAGAGCTGGAGTATAATAATGCTAAGCTTCTCGAAGAACTGCAAGATGGAAGGTATGATCCCAGTGCAGTGCGCCGAGTGGAAATCCCAAAAGGTGATGGTCGAAAGACCAGACCTCTGGGAATACCCACAGTGCGTGATCGAGTAGTTCAAACAGCTCTGAAACATGTGATAGAGCCGATATTCGATATCGACTTCTCGCCCTACAGTTTTGGATTTCGTCCAAAGCTGGGTTGCAAGGATGCACTTAGACGAGTGAATGAATTGTTAAAGCAGGGCTATCTCTATGTTATGGATGCCGACATCCAAAGCTACTTCGATACTATACCACATGAGAAACTCATGAGTCGAGTCAAGGAAAAGATCATTGATGGTAAAATTCTTGATCTGATCGAACAATTCCTCAAAGCCAATATCTTTGATGGACTCAAACATTGGGAACCTGAAGAAGGTACACCGCAGGGAGGAATTATCAGTCCTCTGTTAGCAAATATCTATCTTGATCCCTTTGATCACAAGATGACCGAGGCTGGATTCGAGATAGTGCGCTATGCAGACGATTTCCTGATCATGTGTAAAAGTAAAGAATCAGCCAAAAAGGGCATTGCGCAAAACGCGAAGGTGGATGAAAGCCAATGGGCTGAAACTTCATCCAGAAAAAACGCGAATTGCCGACATGACAGAGAAGTGCGAGTACTTCGAGTTTCTCGGATACCATTTCGAGAGAACGCGAAATACACATCGCATTAAACGTTGGCCAAGGAAGCAGAGCCTGAAGAAATGCAAAGATGCCATACGCAAGAAAACGAGGAGAAGCAATAAGGACTCAATAGAGGACATAATTGCTTACCTTCGGCCAAATCTTCTCGGATGGTATCAATACTTCAAGCACTCCACTGTGTATGCAATGCGAGGTATAGATGAATTTACACGCAGAAGACTGCGCAGCATTATAGCCAAATATAATCGCAAGAAAGGTTCTCATCGCATGATTGATACTCGTAAATACAATAAAGCCTACTTTACAGATCTAGGCTTCTTTTCACTGGAGGAAGCCTGGAAACTGGAATTTCAGTCTCTTCGGAGTAAGCACTGACTGGAGAGCCGTATGCGGGAGAACCGCACGTACGGTTCGGAAGGAGGGGAGACTCCGCAAGGAGTCTTCCCTACCCTTATTAAATGATAAAGTCTCATGGCTTGTCGTATAAACTAATTCAGACAGTTATTTATTCTTGATCTTTTGGATTTTACCCCAAGTCTCTTTTTTGCGCCAAGCAAGACATGAAGGGCAATTTTGAAAAGGAAGAGTTATCCGCAGTTGCGGGCAAGATGCCCGCGCTCCCAGCATAAAAACAAGTCGAGCCTGCGAAGCCGATCTGCCAACTGTTCAAAAAGAACAATCTTAAAACTCCTCTTTTCTATGAGTTCTCCGTGTACTCTGTGGTGAAATACTTTTTGAAATTATTTGCTGAACAAAAACTTCGTGTCTTGGCGCCTTCGCGAGAGAATCGAAAAATCATTGCCCTGTACCAATTTCGTTGGAATAAATAGATAATTTTCACGCCAAGTCGCTAAGCCGCCAAGAAAGAGGTGAAGGATATTTTAAGTTGCATGGTTCGCAATAAAATGAGACAATTTGTTGGATCGCTTCGCTTAACAGCGGGTTGCGGCTGCCACCGCGGGCGGTAAGGGGTGAGGAAGTTTTTGCTGGAGTTGATGCCAAGCTGGTGCTTGGCGTACCCAATTAAAAGGGTTGAGTAGGATGTGTAGGGACGCTGTCCCCATCCCTACGAGGCTTGCCAGCCGCCGCGGGCAGTAGGGGAGAGGGGGATTTTGAATAGTGAGTTGATGCCAAGCTGGTGCTTGGCGTACCCAATTAAAAGGGTTGAGTTGGAAGTGTAGGGGCGCTGTCCCCATCTCTGCGAGGTGTGCCCACCTTGGGAGGCGGTTAAAAAGGTGTTACCCTGCAGACGGGTGAAAGTGTTTAAGCCATAATTTGGTGGATGGGCTTGGTGTGTTCGACGCCGACGAGTTTGCGTTCTAAGCCACCATAGAAGTAACTGAGGGCATTGGGATCGAGGCCCATGAGTTGAAGAATGGTCGCATGAAGGCTATTGACGTGGTAGGGGTTTTCTACGGCTTCGTTACCGAGTTCATCGGTCTGACCAACAGAAATACCACCTTTTATGCCACCGCCAGCCATCCACATGGTGAAGCCTTTGGCGTTGTGGTCACGGCCAGTTCCTTTAGCGTATTCCGCAGTGGGTTGACGGCCAAATTCTCCGCCCCAGACCACGAGTGTTTCATCGAGCAGTCCGCGTTGCTTGAGGTCTTGAAGCAGGGCGGCAATGGGCATGTCGGTCCTGCGGCAATGATGGGTATGGTTTTTGACGAGGTCGCCGTGGGCATCCCAATTATCGTCATTGTGGCCACCACCGGAATAGAGTTGAATAAAGCGCACGCCACGTTCCACCATACGACGAGCCATGAGGCATTTAGTACCGTATTCACGAGTATAATTATCGTTGATGCCATACATTTCTTTGGTGGCGGTACTTTCGCTTTGCCAATCGACTGCTTCGGGAGCGTGCTTTTGCATATTGAAAGCGAGTTCGTAAGAAGAGATTCTTGCCGCCAAGTTGGAGTTGTCAACGCGATCAGCTAGATGCTGAGAATTGTATTTTTTGAGTGTGTCGAGCATGATGCGTTGTTGTTCACGCGTCATCCCCTTCTGCGGGTTGAGGTCGAGGATTGGGTTGCCTTTGGAGCGCATCATGGTGCCTTGATAAGCGGCGGGCATGTAACCGGAAGTCCAGTTTTTAGCGCCACTAATAGGTCCGCCCTTTGAGTCGAGCATAACCACGTAGCCGGGGAGATTTTGGTTAACGGAGCCCAAGCCATAATTTACCCAAGAACCCATGGTGGGGCTTCCGGAAATAATTTGACCTGAGTTCATTTGAAGCATGGCCGAGCCGTGAATGGGCGAGTCGGCTTGCATGGATTTAATGAAAGCGATGTCATCGACGTGTTTTGAGAGGTGGGGGAATAAATCAGAAACCCATTGGCCACTTTGACCGTGTTGTTTAAAGTTCCACTTGGGGCCAACAACTCGACCCGTATTTTTATGGCCACCACGACCATGTGTTTTTACGGGTATGGTTTTACCATCGAGTTTATAGAGTAGGGGTTTGTAGTCAAAAGTATCGACTTGTGAAGGGCCACCATACATAAAGAGGAAGATGACTGATTTGGCTTTGGGCGCAAACATGGGCGCTTTAGCTTTGAGGGGGTTTTGCCAGGCTGAGCCATCGGCTGCGTGGGCAGTGGAGCTTAAAAAACCATCTTGGCTCATCATATCGGCTAAGGCGAGGGAAGTAAAGCCAGCGCCCATATCGCGGAGGAAGTTTCTTCTATTCATCGTGGTCTCCTTAATCTAAGTAAATAAATTCGTTGAGGTTAAGCATAATCAGGCAAAATTGTTGCCAGGCTTTGTCTTTATTGCCGTTTTCTTTGCTGAAAGCAGTGAGGAAATCTTGGGCAGTTTTGATTTCATCGGGGCTCGCTTCTGAAGCGGTGATCAGTTGCCATGCGAGTTTAATGCGAGCCGTTTCATTGTCGCCGGCTTCTTTTTTGAGGCGTTGATAAAAGTCTTCTGCAGCTTGATTGATGAAGTCTGAGTTAATCATACTGAGTGACTGTGTCGGAGTAGTAGTTTCGAAACGCACCGCACAGGATGTATCGGTGGTGGCCCCATCGAAACTCTCGATAACGGGAAGGATCAGTGAGCGTTTGGTAAAGGTATAAACCGAGCGGCGATACTGATGCTTAGGATCTTTATCGACTTTAGTATTCCAAGTTATTTTAGACTGACTCTTTAGGACTTCATCACTGATTTTTGGGTAGACACTAGGGCCACCGTAATTGAGCATCAACTTACCAGTAGCCGCTAGGATGGAATCGCGAACTTCTTCGGAAGTAAGGCGTCGCATATTAAATCTCCAGAAGAGGTCATTTTGTGGATCGACTTGAAGAGCTTTGTTGTCGGCTTGTGAACTCATCTGATAAGTTGAACTCAGCATGATATGCTTATGCATTTTTTTCCAGCTCCAATCCTGTTCTTTGAAAGTGACCGAGAGGTAGTGCAATAATTCTTCGTGAGTGGGTTTGTCGCCTAAGTTGCCGTAATCATTGGTACTACGAACAATGCCGCGTCCAAAGTGGTATTGCCAAATGCGATTGACCATTACTTTTGCGGTCATGGGGCTTTCTTGTACCAACCATTCGGCAAGAGCACGTCGATGTCCACTAGTGTTTTCTGTCGCTTGAACGTTTGGTTTTTTATCGGTGAGAATAGTTGGGAAATGAGGTTCAACAATATCGCCTTTCGCATGGGCACTGCCACGAATGAGTAGGTGAGTTTTGGGTGCTTTGGTTCCATGCTCTCTAACTGCGAGAACATATTCTGCTGCAGTACGGAGTCTTAATTTATCATTGAGTTGGTGTTTGATTTGTTGATAACGATCGAATGTGTCTTTACCAAGTAGCCTCGAACCATCTCTACGCATGATTTTTGCAAGGCTTTTTGAATTTAAGCTTACGTTTGGCAATGAGAGGTGTTTTTTATCGAAGCCAGGACCGCTCCATAAAACTCGAAGGCCTAAGCCCTGCAGGTTTTGAAAGTACTCGAGTTTAATATCGTGCTCGCCAGCAGTGAGTGTGATACTATTATTATGATCATTTTTGTCGAATCGATGAATGCCATCAAATTCTAATACTTTCTTGCCGTTGATCGAAAGTCGAGAACCATCATCTGAGTTGAGGTGAAAAGTGTAGAGCCCATTTTCAGGAACTTGCAGTTTACCTTCAAAAACATAGCCGAAGGCCGTTTTTCTGGATGCTTGAGAAATATCAAAGTAGCCATGCTCAAGCTCGCCTTCCTCTTCGGCTTTTATCATATCGAAATCGGGAAGCTTATCCCAAGAAGAACGATAGAATTTAAATTTCAGTTGCTTGATGTCAGGCTTTTCAATCATACTAATGCGAGAGAGTTCATCCTCGATTCGACTTATTTCTTTAAGTAAGGGAGCCCTTTTGACATTGATAGAAGCGTTATAAGCATTGATTTCCTGCTTGCGTTTATCACTTATGACATTGCTTAAGATACTATTTTGATGGTTGCCACGTGAATAAGGTTTGATATTGTGAAAAAAGGCCAACATGCCATAGTAATCCTTCATGGGGATAGGGTCAATTTTATGGGAGTGGCAACGGGCACAGCCCACAGTCATGCCCATAAAGACCTCTGATGTGGTTTTGAGAATATCGTCATAGCCATCATAGACGGATTGGAGTCGATCGGCGGGTTCATCGTCGAAAAGGCCTAAGTGATAGTAGCCTGTGGCGGTGATGGTTTCGCGAGTTGGATTGTCGAGTTCATCGCCTGCAAGTTGTTCCATGATCATTTGGTCATAAGGTTTATCTTTATTGAATGAATCAATAACCCATTGACGGTATTGCCATGCTTGTGGCTTGGCGCCATCTCTTTCATAACCATTCGTTTCAGCATAACGCACGAGGTCGAGCCAGTGACGGCCCCATTTTTCACCGTATTGCTTTGAGGCGAGAAGTTCATCAAGCACTTTTTCGAAGGCTTGAGGCGACTTGTCGGCTAGGAAAGTATTGATTTTTTCTTGTGAAGGAGCAAGGCCAATGAGGTCGTAGTAAGCTCGGCGGATAAGTGTCTTTTTATCGGCTTTTTGAGCTGGGTTAAGGCCCTTGTCTTCTAATTTTTTTAGAATGAAGCGGTCAATATTATTATT
Source organism: Lentisphaera araneosa HTCC2155 (assembly GCF_000170755.1). NCBI lineage: Bacteria > Pseudomonadati > Lentisphaerota > Lentisphaeria > Lentisphaerales > Lentisphaeraceae > Lentisphaera > Lentisphaera araneosa. The sequence goes on along the minus strand of NZ_ABCK01000015.1, from coordinate 70,482 downwards.
AAGCCATGATTCATTTTGCACTTGGGGAAGAGTCGGCATTTTCTCAGGCTGGTAAGCCCAGTACTGCTTAGTTTGTTCGTTGACTTCATTTTTCTTGACCAATACATGCTCAAGATCTTTTTTGTAGGGAGCGCCACGCTGAATCCATTCAGTTATAATAGCAATTTCTTTATCCTTGAGCTTCTTCTTTGGGGGCATCTGGATATCGGGATCCATATGATTGATATAGTAGAGGAGGCGAGACATGTGAGGTTTTTCTAAGTCGACCACATTGCCCAAGTCACCACCTTTGAGTAAATCTGTGCGCGAAGCGAGCCAGAAATCTGATTTCATATGTTTTTCGTCATGTCCATGGCACTCAAAACAATTCTTTTTAAGAATGGGGTGAACTTTTTCGGCAAAGAATTTTTCTGTATCTAAGTCATCTCTAATTTGTTTGAGAACGGGGAGCTTACCACCGTTAATTTTAGTTGAGCGATCCTGTAGAACCGTTCCAGCGGGCCATTTAGCTCCGTCTTTAATCCACTGGCTTAAGAGCTCTATCTGTTTTTTATTTAGGGGGTCACCTTTGGGAGGCATGATATCGTCGTGGTCGGCAGGGAGAGCTATTCTTTCAATTAAAAGACTGTCTTCAATGTTTCCAGGAATAATCGCTTCACCTTCGTCTCCTCCTTTTTGAGCAGCACTTAAAGTATCGAGTCGTAGAGAGCCCTTATCTTTTTTGGGTCCGTGACATTTTATACATTGCTCTTCGAGAATGGGTTTAACTTCTTTATGGAAGTCGACGGCAAAGAGAGGGCTACTGAGGGTGGTGAAAGCGAGTAGTGAGTTCAGCTTCATGCTTAGGCGTCTCCGTGTGTTTTAATTAAAATATTAAAAGTTAAATAATAATAGTGCTAGTATTTTGAAAAATCAAACCTATTTTTTAAAATATAAATAAAGTTCTAGATATCAAAAAAGGAGTTTTGAAATATGAAAAAGATAAAATGGGGAATACTAGGCCCAGGCAGGATTGCGGAGAAGCTTGCAGTAGCTATTCAACAAAGCGAAAATGCAGAGCTTTACGCAGTGGGTTCGAGAAGTTTAGATAAAGCTGCGAACTTCGCAAAACGTTTCGGGGCTAGTCAGTCCTATTCATCATATGAAGAACTCTGTAGTGATGATAAACTGGATGTTATCTACATTGCTACACCACATAGCTATCATTGTGAACATTCAATGTTGGCAATGAAGCACGGTCGCAACGTTCTGTGCGAAAAACCCTTTGCTCTGGATGCTGGTGAAGCTCAAAAAATGATTCAATGTGCTAAAGATAATAATGTCTTTCTCATGGAGGCGATGTGGAGCCGCTTGTTACCTGGTATGAAAAAGGTTCAAGAGCTTTTAGCCGCTAATGCCATTGGGCCTATTAAAATGATGAGCGCAGATTTTTGTTTTACTTCGAGCCCAGAAGATAAGCCAAGGCTCTTTGAGCCGGCCTTAGGTGGCGGTGCATTGCTTGATGTGGGCATTTACCCTCTGACTCTAGCGTGCAGTTTTTTTGGTTTCCCAAAATCAATAGAGGCTGAAGCTGATTTAACAGATAAGGGTGTCGATGCGACCAGTACTTATTTTTTGAATTTTGCGAATGGCGCAAAAGCTGAGCTTTATTCAAGTGTAGTCAAGGAGAGTCCAGGGCAGGCAATCATTGAGGGTGAAGAAGGTACGCTCACGATTCATGCGAAGGCTTGGACTCTTCAGAAAATCACCCTTAAAAACGGCGTTGAGAAAACTTTTGACACTTCATATGAAGGTAGTGATTACCTCCTGCAAGTGGAAGAAGTTAATCAGTGCCTAAGGCAAGGTTTGAAAGAAAGTTCAGTGAACTCTTTTGAATGGACGATGAATATGATGCAACTCATGGATGACTTACGAGATATAATGGGTGTGAATTACAAAACAGGAACGAAGGCTTAAGATGAAAAAAGTATTGATATTAATTAGTTTATTATTGTTCTCCGTTCAGGCAGAAGATTTTTCAAAACGCCTGACTTTACTCTGTGAATCTTATGGTAAAAATCACGTGGCGATTCGCAATGAAGCGGGCGAGATTTTATGGAAGCAAAAAGTTCGTACAGGTCAACACGACGTTCACATGCTTGCCAACGGAAATATTTTATTACAGGATGATTGGCGTCGCATCGTCGAAATCACTCTCGATAAAAAAGTTGTGTGGTCCTATGATGCGGGGAATATGAATGGCAATAAAGGGAAAGGAGTCGAAGTACACGCCTTTGTTCGTTTAGATGATGGCATTACAATGATTGCAGAGAGTGGCCCGAAGAGGCTCGTATTTGTAGATAAAGAAAACAAACAGATCAAGAAAATTGACTTAAAAGTTGATAAGCCTGATGTTCATCGCGATACGCGCTTGGTGCGCCAACTCGCCAATGGCAATTGGTTAGCCTGCCACGAAAATGATCATTTTGTACGTGAATATAATGCTAAGAGCGAAGTAGTCTGGGAGTATGATACAGGCAACAAAGTTTACGGTGCAATTGGCCTCAAAAATGGCAATTACTTAATTGCAACGGGTGGGGGTAATAGCGTCATCGAAGTTAATAAAGGTAAAGAGATTGTCTGGGAAATTTCGAAGAAAATTCCTGGTACAGATAAAAATATGAAATGGATGACGACTTTAGTCGAACGTGATAATGGTAATTTGATCATCGGTAATTGTCACGCTGGCCAAGGAAGTCCGCAGATGTTTGAAATCACTCGTGATAAAAAACTCGTGTGGGAGATGGAGGACTTTAAGAACTTTGGTAATGGTTTAGCCGCAGGTCTTGTACTTGATGGAGCACAAGCACAGCAAACTCTAAACAAACTCAAATCTATTCCCGCTGAAACTCGTGTAAACGATAAGCTTCTAGAGTTTAAATAGTTTTACTCTACAGTCTTATTTTAAACCCAGTATGAATTTTATTTCTACTGGGTTTTTAATTTTCATGACAACATAACAGGACGTGTAAAATTTAGACATAGTTTTTAGATTTAAGATGAAAAGTATATATAAATTTTGATCATTAATACTCAATAAAAATTCTTAGATTTTAATAAGAGCTACATTTATAAATACTTAATAGATAATATTTATAAATTTTTTTGCTAAGCAATTTTTTTGGAACATCATTCAGTGAACGTTTTGAACGATTTTTTCAAATAAGGAGTAAAAAAATGTACAAAATATTATTAATGATAAGCTTGGCAGTTTTGACTGCATCGGCAAGTGAAAAGAACAATATTTATGCGACTGCATCTGCAAGTGGTAATTTTAAAATTCTTTTGGCGGCAGTAGATGCGGCTTGCTTATCCGAGGTTTTAAAAGGTGAGGGTGAATTAACTGTCTTAGCACCTACGGATCAGGCTTTTGGACGCTTAGCACCTGGGACTGTTGAAGATCTCTTGAAACCTGAAAATAAACAAAAACTGATCGATATCCTAAAGTTTCATGTTATTTCTGGTGTCTTCAAAGCAAATGATTTGTTTGCTGAAGAACTTTACACACTGCAAGGTCAAAGTCTAAAAACGAATGTGAAAGATGGTCAACTATTCATCGATAAAGCAAAAATAATTGCCAATGACATAAGTACTTCCAATGGGGTCATTCACGTTATTGATCAAGTTCTTCTTCCCCAAGCAGAAATGGCGAATAAAGAAAAAATGACCAAGCTGATTGAGTCTGCCATAGAAAAAGGAGTTCGCTTATATAATTCAGGGGAACATCAGTCTTGCGTAGATGTCTATAGCTTGGCATTAGAATCCTTGCTTTACTGGAACCAAGGAACTTTCAATAATGATCTGAAAAAATCTATCAAGAGGGCTCTTTCTGAGAGTAAAAATCACCACAAAGCTGATAATAATGCTTGGGCCTTAAGAAAATTATTAAATAAAGCATATGGAGTATTGAGCCAGGAAATGGAAACAAAAACAATGACGAGTTCATTTAAACCAATTATTGAGTCTAACTTGCCTAAGGGTTTTCCCGATCCTGGACCAGTGAACCAAGTGGTTTTGAAAGAGTATCCTGCTTATCGAGCAGCACAAGCGGATTCTTCAGGTCAAAGCAGTACGTTTATGAAGTTGTTTTATCATATTAAAAAATCTGGTATTTCTATGACTGCGCCAGTAGAAATGCAGTTAGATACAGAGGGCCAGTCGCGTAAAAATATGGCCTTTCTCTATGCCAATCAAAACATAGGTTCTACAGGAGAGAAAGGTAATGGAGTCGAAGTTGTTGACTTGCCAGCTCAAGCTTATTTAAGCATTGGAATTAGAGGGAGTGAATCAAAACAAAAAATTGCTGAGGCAATAGAGAAAATTGAAGCGTATCTTCTCGAGAAAAATCAGTGGGAAGTTACAGGTGAGCCTCGACTCCTGGGTTACAATAGTCCTATGGTACCTCGAGAAAATCGCTATTGGGAAGTGCAACTACCTGTCAGTTCTAAATAAACTTATTGAGTTGTAATTATTTGAGATGCTTTTTCTGATATTTAAGAGGCGTAGTTTTGACGTATTTCTTGAAGGCTTTAGTGAAAGCACTTTGATCGTAAAATCCTAGATCTAGGGCGAGCTCAGAAATAGATTTATTAGCTTTGAGCAACTGCTTACAGGATTTGAGTATGCGAAGTTTAATTATGTACTGGTGACTCGTGGTCTTAAAAGTATCTTTGAATCTACGTTCAAATTGACGAACAGATAAGCAGGAAATTTGGGCTAGATGCTCCTCGGTAATCTTTTTGTGATAGTTCTCTTTTATATAGTCGAGAGCTTTAGCCAGTTCTTTATAGGGACGAACGAATTGAGAGGATTCATCGAGACTTTGGCAAGTGCCGCAAAGACCAATGATTTTTCCATCTTGATTAAAGAGCGGAATTTTTGTTGTGGAGAACCAAGTGGGATCACCTAGATAATTGGGGAATAGTTCAATGATATTATTTTTTGCTGCGCCAGTACTAAGGAGTTTTATATCGTCGTTTTTGTACTGTTCAGCGAGTTCGGGTGGAAAGATATCATCATCGCTTAATCCAATAATTTCTTCTTCTTCGCGAAAGCCGCAGTGATGCACAAAAAGTTTATTTCCCATAATCAGACGAGCATTGGCGTCTTTCGCAAAAAAGAGCGTTTGCGGTAGATCCTGAAATAATAAGGAGAAGTTCAAATCAGGACGTAATTGATTGAGAAATTCTTTTTGTTTATCTTTTTTATCTGGGCTCATAAAATTTTAATGAATTATATTCTGAATCAGATTTAATCTAACCTGGTATTTATTATGCCTTTTTTAAGCAATGAAATTACTCGAACTTAAGCTCCGAGTTTTTTGGAGATTTCGGTGGCTGCGTTGATGCAGAGTTGGCCGAGTTTTGGAAAGTTCTTGATGGGAATGCGGCTGGAGGGGCCAGTCAACCAAATGGCAGCAATGGGCTGACGTTTAGAGTTGAATACTGGAGCGGCAACACAGCGCATGCCTTCACGTTCTTCATCGCAATCAACGCCAAAACCTTGGACTTTAACTTTTTTTAGTTCTTCGTAGTAATCATCGGCATTAGAAATGGTGTTTTTGGTGAATTGTTCAAAGCTCATAGCTTTGATATAATGACTTTGTTCACGAGCACTCATGTAGGCTAAGACGGCTTTCCCAGGAGCAGCGGTATGGAGATCAAATTGCGTGCCAATATCAACAGTGAATTTAAAGCTATGGCGTGCAGGAGCCTGCTCCAAAACAACTCCCTGAGTATTGACGAGAGTACCAAAGAGTACGGTTTCCATACTCTCGTCCCTGAGTTTAAGCATTGATTCCCAAGCGTTTTCAACGAGGCTTTTTTCGGCAATGGTTGAATGGGAGATATTTGTCATCTTGTTGGTTAGAATGAAGGCTTTACTAAGTGGGTCACGTTCTAAAAAACCGCGATGCTCCATTGTGGCAGTTATCCGAAAGGCGGAGTTTTTTGGGATTTCTAAAGCATCGGAAATCTCGGACATAGTTAAGCCCTTTGGATTATCAGCAAGTAATTCCATGACTCTCAAGGCACGGTCGAGATTGGGGATGATGTAAGAGCTTTTTATTTCTTTTTCGGCAGACATATCGCGTTCACTTTCTATTTATAATTTGCATAACTTAATCTACTTTTTTTGATATATAGAAAAAAAGAGTGTTTTTACGTAATTTTTTATGGTGTTTTTAGAGGATAATCGTTGTTGTGCTCTTAACTTAACATTTTCATTAGGAATTAGTCGTAAGAATTATTATAAGTATTTCTTTACTTAGAGTGCTTTTAGGAGTCAAGTTTTTTAGGCTTACCCGTATGGTGTGTAATAAATCTAGGAGTATTTATGTATATGAAATTTTTATTATTGTTATTACCCTCTGTGCTCATTGCGCAAAATTGGTCCAGTGCTATGGGGCCTAATAGCAATTACCAAGTCGAAGGTGATGCGCCCATTAAGTGGAGCCTAGTGCGCAATGAAAATATTAAATGGCGTAGGGCACTTGCTGAAGCAGGGCAATCAGCGGTCATTGTTTGGGGAGATAAACTCTTTACTACCATGCATAAAGCGATTGAATCAGAAGATCAAAAAATGGCGGTGAAAGATGTGATAGCTTTATGTCTAGATGGCAAGACAGGTGAAATACTTTGGCAAAAAGAGCTTCCAGGTTTAGTGACGATTCAATTATCAAGTGGTTTTTCTGATGGCACTGTTTTTTCTCCTTTATGTGATGGAGAAAAAGTGTGGTTTTTTAATCGCTGTGGTCAAATGGCTTGCTTTGATTTAGATGGCAAAGAGATTTGGCGACGTTCTTTCAAGCCGCGCTATATGCACACGAATCGTCAGGCCGAACCCCGTATTGAAGGCGATGCGATTCTCTATGTGGAAATGGCGAATAAAAAAGAGGAATACACGTCTCTTGGAAAAAAGGATTTGAAGAAGAAAAAAGAGTTCAGTCAAAATCGCGAATTTTGGACCTATATTCACGGGATAGATAAAAACACTGGGGAAATTCTGTGGCGCGATAAACATGGAATTACAGTTCACAGTAATCCGCTTGTCAATACATTGAAAAATGGTGAGCGAGCCCTCGTAGAAGTACGTGGAGGGCCACACGCTCCAGTGGAAGGACCCGCAGGTTTAACTTTGATGAGCTTAGAAAAAGGGCGTGAGGGTGAAGCAATTTGGACGAAAGATTTTGCTCATTTTGTTCAGACAAATCTTCATTGGAATAGTGAATTTATTCCGCTTTTTGCCGGGGAGTACCACTACACTTTGAACACAAAAGATGGCAGTATCTTTAAAAAAGTTAATTTTCTTAAAAATGTCATTCTTCATAAAAGTGATGAGCCTTCAAAGGAAACCGATTTACAAAGCAAAAAAAATAAACCCGCAACATATTCAACAAATATCCTTGTGGGAGATGATCATTATTTTTTAGCACATGCCTCAGCTCATTTGGGAAAAATTAATGTCCGCACCGGTTCAGTTGAGTACCTTGAATTGCCAGCTCAAGTTATTCCAGGAAAGAATTCCAGATCCGAAGATCAATTCAAAAATTCAATTAAGGAAGTGAAAAATATTCCTATTAATCAAAAAGGCTTTGCGGTCGGTCATAAAGGACATAACACAGCAGGCTTTGGGCACATGCAATCCGCAAGTCCCATTCTTGTTGGCAAGCACCTCATCTTCCCTGTTGTTACAGGGACCGTTTATGTGATTGATACGACAAAAACTTTAGAAAAAGGAAAAGCCTTGGTCGCTATAAATGATTTAGGAGAAGCGGGAAGAACTTGGACTTTAAGTTCCTTTACCTATTCCCAAGGGAAACTCTTTGCTCGTACAATGAAAGAAATTATCTGCATCGAAAATAAGGAAGAAGTTAATGCAAAAAAGTGAGTTTTTAATCGCCTATCTATTTTTCATCCTTGGTCTCCAGGCTATGGAGAAACCTCATATAATTTATGTACTCATGGATGACATGGGGCAGGGCGATGTGAGCTGTTTTAATCCTTCGTCAAAAATTCATACGCCGCAGATAGATGCCTTGGCAAAAAATGGCATGATGTTTACTGATACCCATACCAATTCTTCAGTGTGTACTCCAACGCGATACGGAATTCTTACGGGGCGCTATGCTTGGCGCACGCATCTGAAAAAGAGCGTGATTGGCGGCACCTCACCATCTCTCATTAAACCAGGTCGCATGACTCTAGCCTCACTCTTGAAAGGTCAGGGCTATCATACGGGCATGATCGGTAAGTGGCATTTGGGCTGGGACTTTAGTTTTCACCCCGATAGTGTAAAAATTGATCCCTTGTATTGGGGGTATACTCCTGGGACAAAAATTGACTATGCTAAAGGAGTGGAAAATGGTCCTGATGTTCATGGCTTTGACTATTACTATTCTATTCCGAGTTCCTTAGATATCCCGCCTTATGTTTATGTGGAAAACGGTCGCGTCACAAACTTGGATATTAGCGAAAGAAAAGGCGAAGAAGGTAAACGTCTCTGGCGTGGGGGACCCATGTCGGCCGATTTTGATATCGAGGATGTGACCCCAAACTTTTTTCGTCGAGCCAATCAATTTATTGCGAAAAACGCAAAATCAGACAAACCATTCTTTCTGTATTTACCTCTGCCATCTCCGCATACACCGATCCTTCCCATTAAAAAATTTCAGGGAAAGAGTGGTGTCAATGAGTACGCTGACTTTATCTTGCAGATAGATTCCCACATGGGGGAGCTTATCAAAACTTTAAAAGATAATAATATCTTTGATAACACACTTCTTGTTTTTACTGCAGATAACGGAATTTCTCCTCGGGCGGATATCGTAGAAATTAATAATGCCGGACATTTTCCGAGTAATGGATTTCGCGGTCGCAAGGCCGATATTTTTGAAGGTGGTCATCGCGTTCCCTATATCGTCACTTGGCCAAATGGCGGAGTGCAAGCGGGGTCTGTTTCAGAACAAACTATTTGCACCACAGACATGTTGGCGACTTTGGCGGATATCCTCGAAGTGAAATTACCAGAGAATGCAGGAGAGGATTCCTATTCTACTTTACCCTTGCTTATAAATAGGCCTTATGACTTTAAACGTCCCGCGACTGTGCATCATTCAATCAATGGGTCTTATGCGATTCGCCAAGGTGATTGGAAATTGATTTTTTGTGCGGGTTCAGGCGGATGGCCTAAGAGTGACCTTACACCTGAAATGGCGTCGGCTCAGGGGCTACCCGTTATTCAGCTCTATAACTTGAAATCCGACCCAGCTGAAACCGTGAACCTTTATGCTAAATACCCGCATATTGTCGATCGCCTCACCGTTCAAATGCAGAAGTATATAGATGAAGGCAGAAGCACTCCAGGTGAAGCCCAGAAGAACACTGGTGAAACTCCTTTCCTACCTAAGGGTTTTGCAGAGCTCTCTGCAAAACTCCCAAGGAAAGTGGATAAAAATGTCAAAGTTGACGGTATTAAGTAGTTTAATTGACTTTGTTTAAAACTTCTCCTGATAAGAAGGCTTTGATGTTATCGGCCGCAATTTGAATGAGGCGCTCGCGGCATTCTTGAGCTGCCCAAGCAATATGTGGCGTGATAAAGCAGTTCTTTGCAGAGAGTAGGGGGTTGTCTGCGGCAGGGGGCTCAGAACTTAAAACATCGAGTCCCGCAGCGGCAATTTGACCTTCATTAAGTGCTTGTGCTAAATCGGCCTCATTGATGAGTGGACCACGACCCGTATTAATAATTACGGCGGACTTTTTCATTAAGGCGAGTGATTTAGCATTGATAATTTCCTGGCTCTCTGGGCTCAATGGGCAATGAAGACTAATGATATCACTCTGGGAGAAGAAATCATTAAACTCTAAACGCTCGATCGGATCTTTTGCGGGGCGCGCAGATTTGAGCGCAACAATTTTCATGCCAAAAGCTTTTGCGATCTCCGCAACTTTTTTGCCGATGGAACCAAGCCCAATAATTCCCAAAGTTTTTCCTTGAAGCTCATTAAGCACGCCATGTGTATAAGAAAAGTCTTGGCAATCGGCCCATGCACCAGCTTTAGCCGATTCCGAATGCTGAGCCACTTTATTAAAAATATTGAGGATGAGAGCAAAGCTATGTTGTGCGACAAAGGGAGTTGAGTAGGCAGGGATATTTGTCACAGTGATACCGCGAGCTGTTGCGGCTTCAAGATCAACCACATTGGTTCCAGTGGCGAGGACACCAATATATTTTAAACTTGGAACCTGATCCATAGTTTCTGAAGAAATAATTACTTTGTTGGTCAAGAGGGCTTCGGCTCCTTGGATGCGTTCGAGTAATTCATTGGGAGCGGTTCTAGGGTATTGCACGAGTTCAGTAATTTGATCTATTGCATCCCAGTTTAAATCACCGGGGTTGGCAGTAAAAGCGTCGAGAATAATCGTTTTCATGTATAAGTCCTATTTAACTAAATTAATTCTTTTATGGTTTTGCAGGCTGCGTTGAACTGCATCCGTAAATTTCATGTAATCAATTGCCGTTTCGAATGAAGTTAATTTTACTTCTTCTAAACCGCGAATCGCATTGATGAATTCTTCTTCCACACGCCATACAGCGTTTTTGGGGGGAGTAAACTGATGCTCATGAAGTTCAGTGTCACCCTTTTTCCCGAGAAAGAGTTTATCCTTTTTGAAGTCGAGATGGGCACTAGCTTCCGAACCAAAAATCCACACGGATTGTGGTGTATCTTCAAGAGCGCTTACCGAGGAAAACTGCAAATGAGCTTCCGCACCATTTTCGAGTTCGGCCAAAATATTGAGGTGCTCGGGGATTTTCACTTTGACTTCTTTGCCCTCATAAAATTTGCGATCACTAAATACTTTGCCAGAAGCCAAGAGCGACTTGGCAGGGCCGAGCCAACGCGACATACTCTCGTAGAGGATTCCCATGAGCATGATATTATCACCAGAGATCTCACGATTTTCTCTCCAGTGCATGGGAGCGTTTTTGTCATAGAAAGTATTGAAATTAAAACGACCATTCACGGCAAGTATATCGCCAAAATAATTATCCTGAATAAGTTTTGTGAGTTCAGCATCGTATTTGAAGCTAAAGGGAGCAGGGACAATTTGAGTTCTTTGCGAGGGGCGCAAACGCGCTTCATCAAGCATTGCCTGAGCTTCATCTAAGTTCCGCGCCATGCGAGCCTCGCAAAGAACATGTTTGCCGGCTTTGAGAGCTTCGAGAGTTAATTTGGCATGCATGTTGGGCCAAGTTCCAATCATAATCGCATCGACTTCAGGGTGATGGATTACTTGTGTCCAATCATCATAGGCATGGGGGATATTAAATTGTGCACAGACTTTTTGTGCGGAATCAAGACTACGATTAGAGACGGCTATGATTTCCACATCTTCTAGGGCTTGAAAGCCAGGGATGTGTTTAAGGCGAGTGTTTTCTCCAGCGCCAATAATGCCAATGCGAATTTTCATTTGAGTCCTTCTTTGGAAATTGATTGATCGCTTACTTAAGCACGAGAAAAGAGGATTTATGAAGTCAGAATAAAAAAAATGGATCTTTTTTTAGAAAAGTATGTAATGATTAGCTCAAAAATTAGAAATAGCAGTAGGAACAACAAAAAACAAATAAGGATAAGACAGATGAAACTCAAGACAATTTTAATCGCATGTGCATTACTTTTAAGCCTTGGCCTCAGTGCTGCAGATAAGAACATTATTGATGTAACAGATAAAGACTTTGATAAAAACGTGATCAAAAAAGAAGGCATTGTTTTAGTTGACTTCCACGCGACTTGGTGCGGACCTTGCAAAAAGTTAAGTCCTGAAATCACCAAATTGGCTGAAAAATACAAAGGCAAAGCTACTATAGTAAAAGTGGATGTGGATAAAGCCCCTAAAGCCTCAAAAGATATTAAATATATTCCACATGTGGTTTTATATAAAGATGGTAAAGTGGTAAAAGTTGTCGAAGGACGCGATGCAAAAAGTATTGGGAAAGATATTGAAGCTGCCATGAAATAAACTTAATTCCGCTCGCTTTAAAAGTGCTCATTTATTGAGCACTTTTTTTGTGCTCAGATGGAATTGGAACTTTCGTAAATGAGCTTATTTTGTCGCCATTAGAGTCATTCTATTTGAGATGACAGAATTTTTTTATTGGAAGATTTATGGAACTTGAAATAGGTTCATTTGAGCACCGTTTTAGCGGGATCCAACGCTTGTATGGTAAAGCAGGTGCAGAAGCTGTGCGAAAAGCGCATGTTTTAGTTGTTGGAGTTGGCGGTGTGGGCTGTTGGGCTGTAGAAGCTTTAGCCCGTACAGGTATTGGACAATTAACTCTCGTGGATTGGGATGATGTTTGCTTTTCCAATTCTAATCGCCAGTTACAAGCGATGACTGGCATGGCTGGTAAAGCTAAAGTCGATATTCTCAAAGAACGCATTGCTCTTATTAATCCAGAATGCCAAGTTCACGCCGTTCGCGATTTCTATACAAAAGATAATGCTGACGATATATTCACCCACGATTTTGATTATGTCGTTGACGCCATCGATAGCTTGAGCCCAAAATGCCACCTTATTGCGGAATGTAGAAAACGCAAAATTGGACTTGTTGTATCGGGGTCTGCAGGTGGTCGTTTAGATCCTTCCCGGATCGAAGTGGAAGATTTATCACGCACAAAATATGATCCGCTCTTAGCGCGAGTGCGCAAGAAACTTCGCAACGAGTATGGATTTACCCGTTACGAAAAGAAAAAGTTCAAAGTTGAAGCAGTATACACGCAAGAACTACCCGTCTTACCAGAAGCCTGTGAAGTAGGTGAAGTGGAAGAAGGTGAGTCCAGAAATCTGGATTGCCGAAGCGGTTATGGGACGGCTACTTTTATTACTGGGGTGATTGGCTTTATGATGTCAGAACGTGCGGTTGCAGGAATTTTAAAGAAAACTAAGGAAAAGTAAAATGTCATTTCTAAATCTCGAAGAAAAAACCTTTGTGGTTCTCGGTGTCGCTAACAAAAAGTCAGTTGCCTGGGGAATTGCTTCGGGACTGGAACAAGAAGGTGCCAAAGTTATTTACATCGTTCGTTCAGAAAAGCGTAAAGAAGAACTCTCAGCCCGCTTATTAAAAGATAGAGAAATCATTATTTGTGATGTGGAATATCAAGAGCAAATTGACGCTGCTGCAGAGCAAATAAAAACTCTCGCTCCCAATGGCCTTGACGGTTTTGTTCACTCCATTGCATTTGCCAATTATTCAGAAGGCCTTCAGCCTTTCCACTCAACAGTGAGAAAAGACTTTTTACAGGCAGTGGATATCTCTTGCTTTTCTTTGCTCGCCATGACAAAAGCACTGAAAGAACAGTTCAACGAAGACGCGGCAATCGTCACAGTCTCAATTTCCACAACGCGTATGGCCTCTGAAAACTACGGTTACATGGGACCGGTGAAAGCCGCTCTCGATTCATCTGTTGCCTTCCTCGCAAAGTCTTTGAGTGAAGATACTAATATTCGTGTTAATGCCGTAGGTGCCTCACTATTGAAGACTTCTGCATCTGCAGGAATTCCTAACTACATCAACTCTTATCTCTTTGCCGAAAAAGTGATCCCTCGCAAAAAAGCTCTACAAACAAAAGAAGCCGCCGATACAGCACTCTTTTTACTGAGCCCTCGCTCCAGCGGAATCAATGCTCAAACAATTGTTGTAGATGCGGGCATGAGCATCAATTACTTTGATCGTGATGTGATTAACGACTGCATGCGTTAGTCACTTGGCTTAGTTATGGTTTTATCAACTTAACGAAATTCCATAGAAATAAAAAAGGCTTTATAGAATTTTCTATAAAGCCTTTTTAAGTTTGAAAGAGAAAGATCTTAGCTTTCTACTTCTGCGTTGTGGTAGACTTCTTGAACGTCATCACAATCGTCGAGCATATTGATAAATTTCTCGAAACGTGCTGCGTCAGCAGTTGCAACAGCGTGCATGTTTTGAGGTTCATAAGTGATTTCTTCAACTTCGAATTTGATCTCTGGAGTTTCTTCAGTTAAAGCAGTTTTGATTTTGTAGAACTCAGTATGAGGTGCAAATACAGTGAGCATGCCATCTTCAACTGTAATGTCTGTCACGTCAATATCAGCCATCATTAAGGTTTCTAAGACAACTTCATCGTCATCACCGGGGAAAACGAAAATGGCTTGGTGTTCAAACATGTGAGCCACTGAACCAGGGCCGCCGAGTTTACAGTCACACTTAGTAAAGCAGTTGCGAACTTCTGAGATCGTACGGTTATTATTATCTGTGAGGCAATCGACAATGACCATGCAGCCACCAGGACCATAACCTTCGTAACGCGCAGGTTGGTAGTCTTCGCCACCACCACCTTTGGCTTTTTTGAGAGCATTTTCAATGACGTGAGAAGGAACAGAGCTTTTCTTAGCTTTATCAATCAAACGACGGAGTATAGGGTTATTATCGGGATCAGAGCTGGTGTTTTTGGCGCAAACATAAATTTCTTTACCAAATTTCGTATAAAGTTTAATTTTCATTGCACCAGTTTTGGCCATTGAGTGCTTGCGGTTTTCGAATGTTCTTCCCATAATAGATCTCTTGCTTGTGTTTATATTATCTTTGAATCTAACGGGGGCTAGAACTTTTGAAAGTGTGTTAAGCACGAAAAAACTAGATATCCGCTTCTTTTCTTGTCGAGAGTAAAAGAACCACGACTCGACTCCACATGAAGGTTCTTTTTGTGGTGAACTTGATTATTATTTGAACCTTAGCCCTTGAGTAAAACTCCGCTTATTTCTAAACTAAGTGAAAGCTTTGCAAATATTAAAACGATTGAGTGAGTATAAGCAATAACAACGAGGACTTTATGAAAAAATTTATTTACCTGCCATTTCTGTTTACCTTTAGTTTAGCGATGGCTCACGAGAATGGTCATGTAGAATACCAAGAACAAAAGGAAGAATCCTTTGGCCGCCTGATCTTAGCTGCGTCGTCAGGCAAAATCAAAAATAGAGTGACGATTAAAAAAGACCAATCCTATGTCTATATCGAGACCAATAGTATTCCGGATCATTCAGTCAATAGCCGTGGGCCGAACTCCATGCAGGAAACATCCAAATCTTACCGAGTACCAGTGAGCCCCAAAACAAATGATCAGCCAACACAATCCAACCCGAATTCTTTTGGCGTCGCTCTTAACGGCGTTCCCTTTCGACCTTCAACAGCCGAGTATTGGAACAATAATCGAGATTGGGTAGAAGAGGCTATTAGTAGTCGTGGAAAACGGCTTCTAGGTCTTGACAATAATTATGGTCACGTCGATCACTCAGGGCTTTATCATTACCATGGAACACCAACAGATTTTATTAAAACTCAGCAAAAAACCACTCGTCAACGTATGGCACTCGTAGGTTACGCTGCCGATGGTTTTCCCATTTATAGTGAATATGGTTATAGGAGTGCTAAGAATTCTCGTTCAGGTCTCACTAAGTTAAAATCATCTTATCAACTCAAAAAAGGTAAGCGTCCCTCAGATGGGCCCTCAGGCCGTTATGATGGTACCTATGCCAATGATTATGAATATGTCGAGGACAGTGGAGACTTAGATGAATGCAATGGTCGTTTTGGTGTTACACCAGATTACCCCAAAGGGACTTACTATTATGTAATAACCAAGAGTTTTCCTTTTGTTTCGCGTTTTTGGAAGGGTACACCCGATGACAGTTTTCTCGATCGTCGAGGAGGGCGCAATAATGGTCAGGGGAATCAACAAGAGCGTCGCGGTGGCCAAGAAGGTCGCGATCAAGGTCGTGAAAATCAAGAGGGACGCGGTCAAGGACGCGGCGGACGAGAGCAGGGGGACGATCGCCGTCAAGGACCACCGGGTCAACGTGGTGACTCAGATTTTCGTCCTCCTCATCCACCACCCCATCATCGTGATCGCAAGGAACAAAAAGAAATCGAGATCCTATGAGCTAATTTATAAGTGGGTGCAGTTTTTTGAAGAGTTAAAGACCTCTGGAATAGGAAATTAATAAAAATCTTAATAAAATTCAAATAATTGTCAAAAGTGTATATCTTTATAACGAAGTAATTGGAAATGAACGATAAAAGCGAGCATGTCCCATGAAAAAGTTTACACTAATCGAGCTCTTGGTCGTAGTTGCCATTATTGGAATACTAGGATCCTTACTCCTTCCAGCTTTGAGCAATGCGAGAGAAAGCAGTCGCCGAGCAAGTTGCTTAAATAATTTAAAAACCCACGGTTCCGTTTTAATCATGTTTGCCGATGATAATGACGACTGGTTTCCACCAACGGGAACAAGTGGATCTTACGGGGGGACTGGTGGTAATTTATGGTCGGGAAAAACGGGGACACTGAGTCCTGCACCTCTTGCGAGTGAACGTTGGTTAAATTCCTACTTGGGAAATCCTTCTGATACCGCCGAAGCTCCTTTTGCTCAATGTGTATCCGAAAAAGATAGCCTCAATCGCTACAATGAATATGGCAGTTCCTATTTTAGAAATAATACACTTCAATGGGTGAAATCTCAGCCTAAAAATGCCATACGTCATCAAGAAATTATTGATCCAGTTAAATTTATCACCATGGGTGAACACGGCGGACTTTGGGTGGTAGCACAAGCTGGACGTGCACAGCTTGGAGAATTTTACAATCACACCGATATGGGAGACTATCGCTGGAATCTTCTCTATGCAGATGGTCACACGCAATTCACTCGGATTATACCAGGACAAGATACCATGGGACACTATACAGTAGCCAATGACGGCCTCTAAAAATTAAAGCGTCCCCCTAGTAGCCAATGACGGCCTCTAAAAATTAAAGCGTCCCCCTAAACGAGCCCAGCGAGTGCAACTCAAACGTCAGCGCTACCTAAGCACGTAGTGCGCACCCAAGGAGTTTTACCCCGCCCCCTAAGGCAACTTGTTGCCGCAACCTAAGCGTCAGCGCTACTTAGTGCCTGACCGAAATGAACCTAAGTCTTTTAAGTATAATAATTTATAAGGAAAATAAGTTGTGAGTTTTTCTAGAAAACAGTATTAAAGTACCCTATAAAACTTTTGTTTAAATGTATAGTACTTCATCATAAACTACTATTTATCCAATAGGATACAGATAAAATAAAAGAATCCAAGGTGTCATATAGCATGCGTAATTTTACAAGTACACAAGCAGAATTAGGAGAAAACCCACTTCTCGGAGTCACGCCAATTGAACAAGTGAGACTCGACACATACTGCCGTGATGAAATAACCAAAACTCTTCGTGGTTTACAAGAAATTTATCGAAACAAAGTTTTACTCAAAGAAATCCAAGATGTTTTGTCTGAATTAGTTCCTAAAGGAACATCCTGGAATGATGGACGTAAAGGAATGGATCTCTGGGTTATTTTTGTTTTAGGCACTTTGCGTTTGAGCTGTAATTGGGATTATGACAAGCTCAAAAGTTGCTATGATTATCATCACAAAATTCGGGAGATCTGTGGAGTTGATCTTTTTTGTGATGTCGACATAGTTACAGGACGCCAAACAATACACGATAACGTTAGCCTTTTTACAAAAGAAATTGCCAATAAAATTAGTAAACTCGTAGTTGCTTTCAGCCATGAATTACTTTTCCCAGAAGAACGAGAATTACATAGTCGTTGCGATTCTTTTGTTTTTGAAACGAATGTTCATTTCCCCACTGATTTGAATCTATTAAAAGATTCTGTACGCAAAGTATTGAGCATCGGAGGCAAATTGGCTTCATCTTTGAAAATCACTGGCTGGCGTGAAGTAAAAAGCCAGCAAAAGAAATTCCATAGCCTTTATAATAAACTGAGCAAGATGCGTCACTCTAACTCGAAGAAAGAAGAGCGAAAGGAAAAACGTCGCTTAGAAATAGAGGAGATAATTAAGGATTACCTTAGTGTGGCTCGAGCTCATTTACTCAAAGCAAGAACTCTCCAGAATTCTTTAGATGAAGAGTGTCCCAAGCTTCAGTTAAACATGGATTACACGGACTTATTCATTAAGCAAATAAGTCGTAGAGTTCTTAATGGAGAGACTATTTCACCCGATGAAAAGGTGTATTCGATTTTTGAACCTCACACAGAATGGATATGCAAAGGAAAAGCTGGGATTCGTCAGGAACTTGGCGTGAAGGTATGTGTAGTTGAAGATCAGTTTGGCTTTATTCTCGACCATAGGATCATGAAGGGCGAGCAGGATAAAGACGTGGCGGTTGAAATGGTTCGTAAAAGTAAGGAGCTGTACCCTGGGCTGACATCGATGAGTTTTGATAAGGGTTTTTATTCAAAGGTAGATAAGGATGGTCAAAATAATCACTCCCGCATTGAAGCATTAGAGGTAAGAGCTCACCTCCCTGTAAAAGGTCGCCGAAATAAAGCTGCTCAAGAGCGTGAAAGTAAGGAGGCCTTTGTCGTCGCTCGCAAACAACACCCCGCAGTTGAATCAGCTATTAACGCTCTTGAAAGTCATGGTTTTGACCGATGCCCTGATAAGGGTACTCCTAATTTCGAACGTTATGCCGCTATGGCGATAAGTGCCAGTAATATCCATCATCTTGGTGCTATCATCATGGCCAGAGAAATCAAAGTCCTACGTAGAAAAAGAAAAAGCGCTTAAAGCTCTTCATAATAATAAAAACGCCATTCACGGCGTACTTTCTCCTGCCTTGACTTAGTGAATAAATAGAAAAAAAGCCTTTGTTCTGACGCCTAGGCCTTAAAAAAATGATAATACTATGACTGCACGACACGTATAACCATATTTTGAATTTTTATATTAACTTAAAATCATCAACAAACTCATAAACACTGGGTTTTCGGTCACGCACTACTTATGTCTTTCTCTTATTGTGCCTTAGCGTAATGCTCGACACAAAAACGGCCGCTATACTGGGTGTGTTTGCCATGATGATCATCCATGATATGATGAACTAGGTCACGAACATTTAGTTTTTTAGCTGGGACACTGAGATGGATCATGCCATTGTTAAGATCATCAGTGAGTTCGTCGAGAACACGCTCTTCGGCTTCACTTGCTAAGCGATGAATTTTTCGAGATAGCATTGATAAGAAGCCATGTTCAAGCCCAGTAGGATCAAAAGCTTTGATGCCATCGGGCCCATGCAGAATATAGAATTTAGTTTGATCGAGTCCCTGCTTATCCAGTTCATTGAGTGTTTCCAAGAAATCCTCTTCAGTTTCAAAATCACAGGAAATGCGATTGACTTCATAGGCGACATACTTCTTAGGATATTGGTTATAATTTTTCATTTTTCTATTCCCTTAATTCAAGTTTATAATAGTTAATAACTTACAAGTTTATTTAGGGAGCAAGGTCTAGTCGCTTTTTTACATCTATTTTTAATATATCTACGCTTTGTATGAGGGAGCTTAGATCTACCTTTTAAACATCATTTATATGTTTCATCAGTTCTAAGGCTGGGGACATAAAGATTCTCCACGCTAAGCCACATTCAGCCGTATAATGAGGGTATTGTTTCTCCAAGGTAAAAATTAGTGAAGTCATAAAGAGTTCATACATCTCATCACTTACACCTAAATTTTGATGTTGCTTCGCAATATTAAGTATATAGGGACTCGCAGTCTTGGTGACGAAAAACCCAATCGTATGCGAGATGGCTTGTTGAAGCATGAGTTTTTGATTTTCTAAATTCACGCCGGTGAATTTTTCTCCTATTTTCGGAGAACTTTCAATGAAGT
Source organism: Lentisphaera araneosa HTCC2155 (assembly GCF_000170755.1). Classification (NCBI taxonomy): domain Bacteria; kingdom Pseudomonadati; phylum Lentisphaerota; class Lentisphaeria; order Lentisphaerales; family Lentisphaeraceae; genus Lentisphaera; species Lentisphaera araneosa. The sequence goes on along the minus strand of NZ_ABCK01000015.1, from coordinate 50,684 downwards.
GTTGATAAAAACAATCATAGAATTCATCAGAATGATTTTGAATATATTCATAGCTATCATTAAACAATTTATTGAAGTCTATTTCATTCATTTTTCGTCTCATCTCTTTCTATAAATACGATACTGAATCTTTGCTCGAGATAAAAGTTTTTTTTGCATCTTTTTCTGTAGATTATCGGCCATCTTTTTTAAGGTACTTCTCACCTTTCATCTAAGGCAACTCGTTGCCGCAACCCAAGCGTTACCCCAATCTAAACGAGCACAGCGAGTGCATCCTAAGCGTCAGCGCTTCCTAAGCACGTAGTGCGCCACGCGAGGAGCTCCTCTCCGCTCCCTAAGGCAAGTTGTTGCCGCAAGCCAAGCGTCAGCGCAATTCTTTTGCGCACAAAAAAAAAGCGAGATCGAAGTCCCGCTTTAAATCGATCGATATGTTCTGCTTATTTTTTGCAGCACTTACCATCTTTGCCACAACATTCTTTGCCATCGGCATGGGAATGATCGCCATCGTGGCCACAGCTATTACAACCAACGGCTGCAAACAATAAAACACCTAAGATTAAAAGTTTTTTCATTTTAAACTCCTCGTTTGATTAATTAAGTGGAAAAACCACAGACTAAATAAACTCACTTAAGTTCATAAAAAAAAGTTTTTATGAAATATTTTTAAAAAATGCTCTATTTGACAGTCATTTTCGTATGAAAATTATTTCATCAATATTTAGATTCAATTATTACATAAGTTTTCATTTAAAGGTAAATAAATTGTGAAACATGTACCATGACCCAACTTAGAAGTGCATTCCATTACGCCATTATTTAAATCAATAAAATCTTTACAGAGTAATAGACCTAAGCCTGATCCTTCTTCGCCTTCAGTACCGAAATTCTTTTTGATTCCTTTTATTTTAAAAATGTTTTCTAGCTGATTTTTATCAATTCCAAGGCCCGAATCAATGATACAAATTTGTAGCATATGATTTTTTGTGGGGTTAACATTAATCACTACTTTAGACTTACGATTAGAAAATTTAATCGCGTTGGAAAGTAAATTTTGTAGTACTGAAATAATCATCTCTCGGTCAAAAAAAGCATTTATATCTTTATTACAATCAATTTCAAGTTCAATCTCTTTTTTATGGAAGTTGAGTTGAAGTATAATTTGAACTTCATTTAATATTTGAGATAGGTTACAGAAGCTTGGGTGACATGTAATTGTTCCATTTTGACTTCTTGACCAATTGAGTAGATTTTCTAATAGATTGAAAGTCAATTTACTACTTTCATAGATCTCTCTTAAAATACTTTTCATGTCCTTTTGGGAGTATTGCACATCATCATTAATAAAAATTTCCATCAGGCCTATTAAGCTATTAAAAGGTGCTCTGAGATCATGTGAAATTATAGAGAAAATTTTATTTTTTGATTCTAAGGCATCTGTAAGTTCTTGATTTAATTTTTTTATTTTAATCTCAATTTTTTTTTGCACGGTTACATCGAGTTCTATTGCAATGAATTTTTGCAAGATGTTATTTTTGTCAAAAATTGGTTGGATATTCATATTTAACCAATATTCACGTCCAGATTTTGAGTAATTTAAAATTTCTACTGTAATGGGCTTTTGTTCTATTAAAGCTTTTCGGATATTTTCACGAGTTTGGAGGCTTGATTTCTCTCCTTGTAAAAAATCACCAGGTTTTTTTCCTATGATCTCATATAATTGATATTCAGTTATCCGAGTGAAACCCTCGTTCACCCACTCAATATGACCTGTAGCATCAGTTACAATTACAGCATTTTCAGTACTCATAGCAACCATAGCTAAGGTGTTGATAATAGACTCATTATCATACGGTGGTAAAGCATTATGATTTGTCTTTATATTCATTGACTTTACTCTATTTCTCTTTGCTTATTAGGGTTCATAATCCTTAGTGTTTTAACTATAAGCTCAGTAAGTAAGCGGAAGCAAGTTTTTCATGTAGGATGGTTTGATCATTTCTTATTTAAATCCTAGTATTGCTTTTAAATATATATAAATTTGATCATTGAGTTGAGGTTTTGCGAAAAATCATATTTACAGAAATTATTTTACTAAGTGCTATGGATATGTTTTTTATAAATGATAATATTTTATCTTGCTCAATAAGCTAGTCACTAAGTCTAAGAGAGCTTTTAAAATTCTTTTTAAGTTGAGAGAAAAATGACCGTACAAGAACTAATCAAGGAAATCTGCCGGAATGCAGATTGGTATGCCGATAAATTTAAGGTCAGTGTAGACAAAGAATTTGCAGCACTCAACTTAGTCAAAGAAATTGGGCAATTTGCGGAAGCGAGACTTATTGAACAGGGTATTTCTACTAAGAAATTAAACGCAGCAGAAGCCAAGGACCGCATGACACAGGAGTTGGTTGATATTATGGCTCTCGCAATTATCAATGCGGACCTCTATGATATTGATTTAGAGAAAGCCCTAAGGGAAAAGTGGATTGATAAGACAGGCAGTTAATTCCTCAGAACTATCTTTTAAAGTTTTTATTCATCTGTTGGCGGCCCTTGAAGTTGTCAGCTTCAAAATTGCCTCACTAAATGTGAATAGCCTATCATCACTGGCTCTAAAGTTTACTTATTACTACTCATTAAGCAAATATATGCTCAAAACTTATCATAATAAGTAAAGATGCGAGCCCTAAACAGTCGGCTCAATGACTTTCCCCCCAGACGGGGAAAGATAAATTAGGGCTCGCATGCTGCATTGTAATTTGGAAAGGCATAAAAGCCAAGGCATTGTTTATTTTTCTTGATGATTTGGAAAACTTTTTTGCACCTTGATAGAAATGAAACCTTACGATTGAGGCAATGCTATAAGATTTTCTTATATATAATTGTTTAATCCAAAGTATTACTTAAGCAGGTATTTGTTTAACTACCGGGTGTGAGTTTTTAGAATTCTTATTTTTTCTTGTTTTACAAGTGGATTGGTCCGCAAGCCCCAAATACGATCTCTCGCTAAGCGATAAGTCTCTTTAATATCAATAATTGGATCAGGATATAAATGAAGATTTGCGTACCCCTTCATTTTAGCTTCCATCAGTTCGATTTTCCATGGCTCATGAATTTCATTGTTATTGAGTTCTTTGAGTTCCGGAACCCACTGGCGAATAAACTCACCATGGGGATCATTATCCATCGATTGCTTGATCGGGTTATAGATACGAACTGTATTGATTCCAGTAGTTCCTGCCTGCATCTGAAATTGAGGGAAGTGAATACCCGGTTCATAATCTAAAAATAACTTAGCTAAATGATAAACACCATCACGCCAATCTTGAGCTAAATGATGACAAAAAAAGCTTGTGAGCATGGCGCGCATACGAAAATTTATCCATCCCGTAGCATGTAAACAACGCATACAGGCATCGACCAGTGGGTAACCCGTTTTTCCCTTTTCCCAGGCCCTTATGTGTTCTGCATTAAAATTAAGTGACAATAACTCATAGCCTTTGTTGAGGTAAAGATACTCATATGAGCATTCTACTTCGAATTTTTGGATAAAATGACTTCGCCATTTAATTCGAGTTAATAGACCCGAATATGCTCGTTTATTATCTTTGTATTTAGGTGATTCTTTAATAAATTGATAGACTTGTCGCGAACTTATATTTCCCCAGGCCAAGTAGGGTGATAAACGGCCACAGGATTTTCGACTTTTACTAGGCTTAGAAATAAATCTATGGTAATCTTTGCCGCGATCAGCCAAAAAACTTGTCAGATAGCGATGAGCTGTATCTTCTCCAGGGTTTTGCAGATTTTTGGAGTAGGGTTTTGAATGATATTTAAAATAAAATACAGCAGGAAACAAATCTTGATCAAAAGTAAAATGACCTTTGCTGTAACTATTTCGTATAATGTTGGCAGAGTGCCAAGAAAACCAGGCTTTGTCCCACTTGTCACGATTTTGAATACCACGTTTAATTCCGCTATGTTCAGCTTCCAGCAATTCAATTTTTTCTTGCCAACAAAAGTCAATAATTTGACGATCACGTTTCCATGTGCGAGTCGTACCATGCTCTTGGTGGGCAAAGATGTTCTTAATTTGGTAATTCTTTTGAATGTATGCGAAAGCTTCTACAGAACTGGCATGTAAGATGTAGAGAGGACGATTAAATGGTTCAAGTTTCTTTTGCATTTCCAGGAGCGATAAGTAAATAAAATTTAAATGATTCTCCGAAACATCGGGGGCATTAATTAGGCGCGGTTCAAAACAATATATAATCAAATAGGGGAGCTTAGATGCTTCTGCGGCAGCTAAGCAAGCATGATCATTCAAACGCAAGTCACGCTTTAGCCAAACTACATTAATTTCTTTCATTTATTAGAGCTTTTTTACATAGTTTCCAATACTTGAAAAAGGATGAGAAATCACCTTGGATATTACACAGTTTTGGCTGTGAATCTTCCGTGCCACTATATTGATTTAAGGGGTGCTGGCGATAAAAAATCTTTCCTCTACATAGCGCTCGTAACTCTGCGAAACTACCTGTGAATAAAATTAAGTTAGGGATATTCTTGCTAAGCTTTAAAAAGAAATCCATTACTCTAGGAGAAATCGGGTACTGATCAAAAATTTGGGGTTCGAGAAGTAAAATACGATTAGCCAATTGCTCTTTTCGCCATTGGGGATCAAGGTTATAGTAATTGTAAATGAGGCAATCATCAAGAACTAGCTCATTGGGATTGGCTTGTTGTGGAACCCGCCATTTGAGTTCTAGTTCAACAGAGTTATCGAATTCGTCCAGTGATTGAACTTTTGATAATTGATCATAAGGCTTGTCCAAAAAAGTCCTCACTTCTGAACTTCCACAATACTTATTTATATTTTCTTGATTAGCAATATACTTCTTGCTATTTAAACAGCCCGCTACCCATTGCCAACTCAAAGCATTCGAAGCCCAATCACCATCAATCAAATTATAATACATCCATTGGGCAGGCTTATGCCAGTGGTAGCTTCCAATATTACAAATACTCATTGCTAAATACATACGCATGTGATTATGCAGGTAGCCAGTTGAATTAAGTTGCTTAATTGCCGTGTTAAACATTTGTATACTGCATTGGCCTTTAACTAAGCAATGAGGCATGCCATGATTATGAAAAGCCTGCTGTGTATGCCGTAGATCTTTATTAATTTTAATACCATAAAACTTCCATTGACTCTGCCAATAATCTCGCCAAGCCAGCTCTTGAACAAACTTTTCGATTTTCTCCAAATTATAGCCACGCTTAATTAAAGAATCATATACAGTGCGAGTACTAATCACACCACGCGAGATGTAAGGAGATAAGCATGAAACTGTCCCGTCGAGAAAGTTTCTCGTTTTCGCATATAAATCGGGCTTATAATTATCCACTAAAGATAGAATGCGTTCATAAGATGTGGTAAAGGTTTTCATTAACTTCCATGTTTTATAAAAAACTGTGTTAATTATGCTTAAAAACAAACTAAGTTTAGTATTTTGAAGGCGGAATAACTTAGGCCATCTTTTAAAGATAATTTATTTTATAGAGCGCCTATTTTAAAAAATTATTTTCTTATGATTTCACACCCTATAGTGCTGTGTCGTTCTAACTCGAAGCTAAGGAAAGATAATGAATGAGTTCATGCTTGCCAATTTTCAATTAAAATGGGAGCTACAAGTGAGTGACCAAGACCTATGGAGTTGGTTGATCACCTTACTTTATTTTATTGCACTTATTCTAAACATTAAATTTATTATTTATTTAAAATCACTTAATAAAAAATACGACAAAAGCCTTTATATTTTAAGTACTAATTTAATCTTTGTTTTGGGAATTAATAAACAACTAGACTTACATGTTTTATTCAACGAAGTAGTCGCAAAAATTATTAATAGCCTCGAGCTTGGTAAATATAAATTATTAGTTCTGCTGCTTTTTATTACTATTATGAGTGTTTGCCTCATTGTGCTTTGTTTAAAGCTTTACAAAAAAAGAGATGAACTCTTGCGCTACACAAGGATGTTTACTACGGGACTTTTTCTGCTTATTTCATTTTGTGTGGGGAAATTTACGATGATTTACGCCGCAAAATTCAATGAACAAACCTATACAATTAATTTTACTAATATTCTTAAAGCACTAGAGACTGTTGCATTAATAGTGATCATATGTGCTTTATTAGTTATAAAAAATAGGCAAGACTTAACAAGTCATAAATTCTAAGAAAATTAATCCAGTATAAGGCCGTATGATAATATTAATAAATATAAAATTGAGGCCAGCTCTATTTTCGCTCTATAGCTAGCAGTCTGTCGGACTTTGAGCTTCCTAAGGAAAAACGGAGTGAATAAAGACGGTTTTAGTACGAAATGAGACGAATATTGGACTTATTTAACGATTTTCGGGCAGGAACTCGGTGGGATTAAGCTGTTTTGCAGTCTAACGGAGAGAAGCCCGACAGGCTACTAGGGCACTCATTATCAGAGTGTAGCGACCTGTTAAATGAAACCTAATCTCGGAATAAATGTTCCTTAAGCGATTGCAAACTAAGCGTAGTACTAGCCTAAATAATTACTCTCAGCAGATTTAAGCCCCTACATTTAGACAATTAATTAGGAGAATCGCGTGATTCAGCAGACTTTTACTGACAGACCTTCTGTTTTAAAAAATAGCATGCGTTTATTAATGCATCGCCCTAAGTTTCATGCCCATGCGCCACTGCCTGAAGTAGAGTTGCGATTAGCGCTAGACTGTATAGATTTAGCAGAACTTCATGATTACCAGAAGCTCTGCACGTATGCTGTTAGTGATCAAGTACCTCTTTGCTTTCCTTATGTACTTTGCGGGCCTTTGCATTTACAATTACTCACGAGCCATCCCATACCAGCCATGGGTTTGCTCCACTTGCGGAGTCAAATAAATTGGTCAGTTTGCAGAAGCCAGACTCATTGACCAGCAGATCGTTCGCAAGCTCACTACAGATCGGCTTCGCTTTGCAGTTGGCAGCCTTGAAAAACTTTAATCACAAAATATATCATTGCCTCTAAAGAGAAATGCGAGCCCTATTCCTCTTTCCCCCAAGACGGGGAAAGAGGAATAGGGCTCGCAAGCTGCAGTGTAATTTCGAAAGACACAAAAGCCAACGTATCATCTATTTTTCTTGATAATTTGATCAGTGTAGTTATCAGAATCAGAACGCTACGCTGGAAGAACTTGCTGTAAGTTTTTTTAGATCAAGTAGATCTAATGATGTGTGCGAAATAAGTAAATTTTATTTTGGTACACATCTTTAAGAGGAAAAAAATATGCTTATATGAAAGTTTTAAACCCCTCATTTTTAATTAGATATAACTTATGTGATATAAAATGTTTAGTTTGTGCTATAGCTCCGGTGACAATAAAAATGTGAAGCGAGTAAATAATGAAAATGAATAAAAGAGTTTTATCTCTAGATATACTCAGAGGTATTTGTATTATGATTGTATTAATACATCATGTGAGTATTGATAGTATTCCCAATATACCTGAGCTTACAGGAGTGTCAGGTTTTATCTTTTGGAAAATAAGAGGGCTTGGTTGGTCTGGGGTCGATTTATTTTTTGTCTTGAGTGGTTTTTTAATTGGAGGCCTTCTTTTATCTGAACTTGAGCAATTTAAAAAAATTAATATCAAGCGCTTTTTGTTAAGAAGAGGTTTGAAAATTTGGCCTTCGTATTATTTACTAATTGTTGTTTTGGCACTGTTTGGTGCAACGAATTGGATTAGAGAGGGAGATTTTAGTGAGCAATTGACTCAGGTGATCGTTCATGTTTTGTATTTGCAGAATTATTTCGATATAGGCACTAATGGACCTACTTGGTCATTGACAATTGAAGAACATTTTTACACCATTTTACCCTTCTTGATTTTAGCCATCTACCATTTTTCTGGTAAAGTTAATAAAAACCTTAAAGCCCTGCCTATCGTTATGAGCATTATCATTATTATGATTATTGCAAATAGATTCATACATAGCTATAACGTAGATGATTTAAAGAACCATTTTATGCTATCTCACTTTCGTTTTGATAGTTTATTAGCAGGGGTCGTTATACAGTACTTTTATCGCAATAATAAAGAAAAAATGAAAACTTTATTGGCTAAGCATCAACTCACTCTATTTAGCTTGGCTTTTTTATGTGTGATTCCGTCGATGTTCTGGGGTAGAAATACCCCCTTTATGTTTACGTTAGGTTTTGCACTTCTAACCTTGGGGTACGGATTAATATTATCTCGAGTTATTTGTCATGGTTTTGGTTCTTTTGAATCTACTTATGCAGCAAAAGCTTTAGCTCATATAGGATGTTGGTCTTATAATATCTATCTATGGCATTTCTTTTTGCCAAAACTTTTTAAACCTTTTTATGAGCCGATACAAATAGCTATTTCAAATATTAGTACACTTCCTGAAATTGTTCTTTTAATCCAAGCTGCCTTCTATATAGGACTTTCGATTTTAGTAGGTTACTTAGCTACAGTGATTATTGAAAAACCTTTTCTTAAACTTAGATCAAGATATGTTCCACAAGGCTTTAAGCCCAATGTAATATGAGCTTTTTAATTGTAGGAATTGGCAGAGATTAGACTACTTCGCGCAAAGGCAGCTCCGCTGAACAAATAAAGACAATTAGAAAAATTCTGTTATCAGTTTGCCATCACTAGCCCCTGCTGAAACCTAAGTTCGAAACGAGCACAAGACAAGCGTTAGCGCTACCTAAGGCAACGTATTACCGCTCCCTAAGTCGAAGGTGCTCAATTAAATAATTACTCTCCGCGGAATTGGGCCCCTATATTAGGCAATTAATTAGGAGAAGCTCGTGATTCAACAGACTTTTACTGAAAAACCTTCTGTTTTAAAAAATAGCATGCGTTTATTAATGCATCGTCCCAAGTTTCATGCCCATGCGCCACTGCCTGAAGTAGAGTTGCGATTAGCGCTAGACTGTATAGATTTAGCAAAACTTCATGATTACCAGAATCTCTGCGCGTATGCTGTTAGTGATCAAGTACCTCTTTGCTTTCCTTATGTACTGTGTGGGCCTTTGCATTTACAATTACTCACGAGCCTTCCCATACCTGCCATGGGTTTGCTCCACTTGCGGAGTCAAATAAATTTAATCGACGCTATTGATCCCCTTAGTCCCTGCGAACTCATTTGCCGTAGCGGACAGAGTCAACTGACTCCCCAAGGCTTTGAATTTGATGCTATCTCCATTTTGGAGCAGGGGGGTAAAATTCGCTGGTCTTGCACTGCTACTTTTTTACGTCGTGGATCATTTCCCGAGGCAAAAGAATCACAAGAGCCCGTACTGAATAAGTTAGATTACGCAAATCCTGTAGGGAGCTTTGCTATTCCGGGAAATATCGGTCGACAATATGCACGGATGTGCGGAGATTTTAACCCCATCCATATCTCAAGCCCTAGTGCCTGGCTATTTGGGCTCAAAGGCTCCATTGCCCACGGGATGTGGGTGTCTGCGCGAGCTTTGCCACTACTCAACAAAGAAGCTACTTCTCTAGAGCTCGCCTTTAAGGGTCCCGTCTTTACAGGAGGTTATGTGGAGCTCATGCAAAAGGACTTAGATTTCAATCTCTATTACTGCGGTAATCCCCGTCCGGTCATTCTTGGACGCCTTTCTTAAACTTCAGTCGACCTTTAATCGGCGTCAAAAATTACAACTTTAGCGACATAGTTTTTGACGATTTTTCTAAAGTCGTCATGGATCTGTACGACTTGGTAATTATCGTGGTCTTTCTTGGAATCAAATACCGCCGTAAGCTTATAATCATAATCCTTTGAGATAACGGCACGCTCAGTATCTGCGGGAGTTCCTAGCGTGTATAAGACGGCAGGTGTAATCGTCATGAGTTTACTGACTTCCGAAACGAACTCTTTTTGTTTCTCTATGGATAAATCTTTTTGTAAAGTGAATAATACTGTGTGAACAAACATAGCCGCAGCCTTTGTGGGTTTAATTATCAAGCACTCATATTTTACCCCTTGGATGATTCATTAATATTTTTAGGTATAAGCTTTTTGTGTAATAAATTTGTTTGATTTGTCTAATTTTTTTGGAAAATTCTGGCTTATAATATCGTGTGCAAGCTCACTATATGATCTCTGTGCATCATTTAGGAGCTGTTATTACACCGACTGAATTTAGGGTGATTTGTCATTGATCTGTCGTTAGACTGGGAAAGATCAAAATGGAAAGAGCCTCAGTAAAATAATTACTGAGGCTCTTAGTGCTCCCGGGCAGATTCGAACTGCCGACTTTTGGCTTCGGAGACCAACGCTCTATCCAGCTGAGCTACGGGAGCAAGTTTTAGAACAGTTTGAACTGAATTTGAATCTAATCTTCACTCATAGGCTTTCAATCACCACGGTGAACAAAAGTCCTTGATTAAGTATGGGAAGTTTATTCGGCTGATTGACGAGTGCGATATTCGTTGATGGTGCTGATGAGGAAGTCATCTGCAAGGGCCTTGGTGTAGGAACCATTCTCAAAAGTCTTCATTGCACCAATGCCATCCATGAGGACAAAGCGAATTTGACCCGAGCGTACTTTTTTATCGGTATACATTTTTTCCACGAGTTCCTCAGTCGAGATCTCTTCGGGGACTTCGGTGGGTAGACCACAGAGAGCAATGAGCGCATCAACGCGACGGTGATCTTCATCAGAAATGAGTTCGAGCTTGTTGGCGAGAAGTGCCTGGATCGAGAGGCCCACGGCAACGCATTCGCCATGTAAAAGCTGATACTCAAAGAGGGTTTCCATCGCGCGTCCTGCGGTGTGACCTAAATTGAGGACTTGGCGTAAGTTAGCTTCTTTTTCATCGCGACTTACAACATCATATTTGATGCGGCAGTTGGCTTCGGCAATGAATTCGCAGGCCTCGGCATCGAGTTTTGCGTCTTCCGCAGAAGCAATCTTGGTGATATTAGCTTCGAGCCAAGCAAAGAATTCGGCATCGGCGAGGCAAGCATGCTTAATCGTTTCAGCGAGTCCGGCGCGGACTTCGCGATCGGGAAGAGTACTCCAAGTCGCAATATCAATATAAACTTTAACGGGTTGATTAAAGAGGCCAATGAGGTTGGTGGCATGGGGGGTGTCCACAGCCGTTTTTCCGCCCACCGAAGCATCGGCAGCTGAAAGTAGGGTGGTAGAATAGTTCGCAAAGGGAATGCCACGTCCAAAAGTTCCGGCTAAGAAACCGGCCAAATCTGAAACGACACCGCCACCGAGGGCAATCACTGCGGAGTCACGCCCAAAGCCCTTGTCAAGCATTTCGTTTTCAAGGCGAATCTTAGTTTCACGGGTCTTAGAATGTTCACCCGCAGGCATGCTAAAGAGCTCGACTGTAAAGCCTTCTTCTTTGATAGCGAGAATCAAGTTGCTCGCATAAAGGGGAAGAACATTTGAATCCGTGATGAGGGCAAGTTTATTAGCCTTGGGGAAGAGACCATTTTTGAGGTCTTCAATCAAAGTAGAAAAGAGGTTGAAACCAATTTGGATGTCGTAGGAATCATCCACAGTTTTTTTGAGGGGTACGTGAAAAGTAGCCATGATTTATTGCTCCGAAAATTATTTGCCTTAAGTAAAGCAAAAAGTAGCTTTTTTCAAGTGGTAAAGATCAGCTTCGCTGAAAGAACGCTCCACTTGGGACCGCCAAGCTCCAGCTTGGCAATTGCGTATAAAAAACCGCTCCACTTGGGACCGCCAAGCTCCAGCTTGGCAATTGCGGATAAAAAACCGCTCCGCTACAAGACCGCTCATTTCATTCGCTGCAGATCGGTCTTCGCCCTGCAGACATCAGTTAAAACCTGGGCTTTTCTGAGTGCACTTGCAAGTAGGTTTTTGTCTTAATTCATAACTTTTTGATAACACGCTGGTTTTCTTTTTTCTAAAACCTGCAAATAGGTTTTTTCACAGTAGTTAGTCCTCGTTTTCCAGCATCGGTACATAATTCTTATCCATTTGTATGCTAAAGCTCTTAAGATGCAAAAATGAGGCATATTGAGAGCTTTTTTGTGATAATAAAATTCATGAGCCCAGATAGATGATCGGATTGAATTGTTAGCAAATTCCACAAAGCTAAGCTGAGTGAATCTATCACACAAAAACCTCCTTCTCACAATATTCATCTTTCCACTCTGAATTGTTACAGGTGCTACTTCACTAGTCTTTAAGACTTCTTCTACTGATTGAAAACGTTCTCTATCATCTCCAAAGAAAGCCATGAGTCGAGGTCCAATACTTGGTCCTGCTCCTGGAAAGGAATGAAATAGTTCATAGTCCTCATGTTCTGTATAGATCTTCAAAATCTTTTTCTCATAAGCTTTAATAACTTCATTCAAGCTTTTGATTCGCACACAGAATTGTCGAGCTTCGAATACATAGCAGTCTAACTCATCTTCATCGTGTACAACAACAATAGAACTACGTAAGGCTTTAACTCTTTCTTTTGTTTTTTTACTACTGGTACTTCTCTTATTAAAAAATTTCGTGATCCCAATTTGATGGGCATTAAGAATCGACTGCGGACTTGGATACTTATCTAGGAATTCCATAAATATTTCTGCGTACAGATGGTTGCCAACTACTTTAAGGGCTTGTGGATAATAAATTTTAAGCAACGCAGTTAATTGATTAGTTAAACTTGTTCGATCATCCACTAAATTTCTTCTGCGAAGATTTAACTTTTTCAGACTTCCCTTTGAGAAGGAAGAGTCAGCTTTATTAACTTTATTCGGATGCTTTAAATATAATTCAAGTAAAGCCTTGGTATCGGAACGATCGCTTTTTGCACCGCTGACATGGAAAGTCTTTGAAAATTTAGATGAAGTCGTGGGATGAACCGTGTATACATCTAAATTACTCATGGACAGCAGTAGGTTCATCAATGCACTTTGGCAGCTTTCTATAACGACGGCTATAGAATTACCTTGAAGGCTCCAAAAGAAATCTTGAATCTCAAACAAATCATTACTAATAACTTTTGTTTCTTCATGATTATCTCGAAGAATTCTGAAATTATGCTTTTCATCAGCCCAGTCAATTGCTACAATTACCGCGTAATCAGATGGTTTTTTATGAGTCACATTATACATTTTTACTCCTAGGGAATATATAGATTTAAAAAACAGCATGCGAAATTCCTATAGCATTCGTGGTGGAAGCTTTCTGAGTATTCGTCCCGCTGAAAAACATTCCCGGTCGAAATGCCCAGAAAGTCTTTTTAAAGACAGGAGCACCAATTCGTACCGAGAATGATTAAATTTATATGTTCCTTTTTTAATTCTAAAATTTCTCCCCCAGACCCCCTCATTATATTTATCTATTTAATTACTTGGGCTACTATAGGAGTACCGCATTCAATGCGGAACCTATCACCTGCTTCCGACCACCTAAAGTAATTTAACCACAGATCAAACATATAGGACAGATGGAAAGGAAAAACCTGAAGTAATTAGAACCACAAAAAATCACAAAATAGCACGGAAAAGATCTGTTTGATCTGCTCAATCTGGGGTTAAATTTCCCTTGATCTTGATTTCAATTAAAAATTATCGCACAGCGCTCCCTGCCACCTAAGCGTCAGCGCAACCTAAACGAGCGCAGCGAGTGCAACCCAAGGCAACTTGTTGCCGCTCCCTAAGCTCGGGACGAGCGCCACCCAAGCCGCAGGCGCAACCTCCTTAGTAAATTGATGATCTAATAATGAAAAGAGTACAGGAAATACTTGATGAAACTGAAAGGGTGAAGCAGTTTGGAGAAACGAAAAAGGAAAGAACATGAATTGCCCCCATTGCCAAAGCAAAAACCTCGAACATCTCACACCCATTACCGATAGCAAGAATCAAGCGAAATTCTATCACGCCACCTGTAAAGATTGTCATCAGGAAGTTCGCATTGATTTGGATGGTTCAGTTCAAGATTCCGTTGAACACGATAAGTCTTGGTTAGATGACCTCTCGAATTTAGTCGAGGAATAAGAGAGTTAGACCGCTGTACTGAAAGATCGCTCATTCCATTAGCTACAGATCGGCTCGACGAGCCTGCAGTTATCAGTTGAAATCTGAAGTAATTTGAACCACAAAAAAGCACAAAAAAAGATCTGTTTTATCTGTTGGATTTGTGGTTAAACTTCCCTTGACCTTCCATTAAAAATTGCTCTCCTTCCATGTTTTTCTGTGCTTTCCGTGGTTCGCTGTCTTTTGTTCTTTATCCCCAACTGTGGATTTGTCTAACTATGGAATCGTTCCCAAAAATAAATCTGCCCCATCTGTTTAATCCGTGGTTAATGACCTTAAGCCTGTAACCTAAGCCGCAGGCGCCCCCTAAACGAGCGTAGCGAGTGCAACCTAAGCACGAAGTGCGCAACCCAAGGTAACTTGTTGCCGCCCTCTAAGGCAGATATGAGAGGTGTTTTATCTTGGATTCTTAATTGTTTAATTAATTTTTTAGTTTCTTGTAAGAAACTTCATTTTCGTACGTCTTTATGCTCGAGGAATAATTTTTTAATTCTAAAGGAAATTTTATATATAATGAATGTTCTCCTACTATTAAAACTCTTTTTATTGTGCTTTTCTATAAGTTGTTTTGCAGAACAGCAGGTTATAATTGAGTTGGATGTGAAACAAGCGAAGAAAATCGAAGTGCGTTATGGTGATATTGGACCTAGGAGTACCTTGCTTTTTTATTTGTTTAAAGAGAAGAAATCTATATTAAGAATACACATAGATAAGAAAAAGGATAAAATTAATCTCGATTCTAAAATTTATTTTTTTGATAAAATGGTGACAGATGAAGGAATGAAAAAATGGGTGAATAATCAACACTCCTGTGGCGTTTACCCTGATGTCCCCAAACCCATAAAAACGATCCTCATGACAAAGGATAATTATACGATCAAGTCAATTAAAACGATAGGTGAAAATAAAGATGTGTTCAAAAATGTTTTTATTGATCATGAGATTAAGCTAGAGTTCTCGGTCTTTACAGACAAGGTCAACTTTAAATTAAATAGCTTTGCAGTCGATACGAAAGTATACGAAAAGCAATAGTTAACGTTCGGCAATTGCGGATAAAAAGATTGCTGCGCTCAAAGATCATTCAAAAGCTCACTGCAAGACCACTACGCTGAAAGGTCGTTCATTTCATTCGCTGCAAGACTCTGCACTGAAAGATCGCGATGCAGATGGAAGGGGAAAATCAAAAAAAAGCCTCAGTAAAGTGAATTACTGAGGCTTTTAGTACGCCCGATAGGATTCGAACCTATGACCTACGGATTAGAAGTCCGTTGCTCTATCCAGCTGAGCTACGAGCGCATGTGGCCTTGAATTTGCAACAACATGAAAAAAAAGCAAATCGTAAAAAGTTCTTTTTTGAGTTTAATTTCCGCTTTTTTGGAGTGAAGATAAATGGGACAAGAATAATCTTAGTTTTTGCGATTGCTCAGATATGAAGCTCTGCTATCTTAGCGCGAATTAATAAGCAAACTTTTGAGAAAACAATGGCTATAGAAGACAAAGATAAAATCATTGCAGATTTGGGCAAAATTGAAGATATTGACGATCGCTTCACTTGGTTAATCAAATACGGGCGACAAGCAGGTGATTTGGCAGAAGACAAACGTGTAGATAAATTTAAAATTTCTGGCTGTACCTCTCAGCTCTGGTTAGTTCCGGAGCTCAAGGACGGCAAGGTGATATTTTCGGCTGATAGTGACGCAGCTATTCCCAAAGGTCTCGGGGTAGTGTTTGCTTCAGTTTACTCTGGTTTAACTCCTGCCGAAGCGATGAGTCTTGACGCGAGTTTCTTGGAGACTGCGGGCTTGAGTGAACATTTATCGATGAATCGTCGCAATGGACTCAGTAGCCTGCACAAGCAAATCATGCTTTACTGTGCGACTTTCTCTGCACTTGCGGGACAAGGTATTCAGGATTACGCTATTTAGGAAGGTGCACTACGTGCTTAGGTAGTACTCGCTGCACTCGTTTAGGTTTCAGGAGATAGGCACAAGTTGCCTTAGGTTGCGCTGGCGCTTAGGTTTAATCTTTTTATCATTTGCAAGCGCCATTGGTCTGAGCGTGCAATGATACAAAAGTTAAAAGGACTGATACTTGAGGAGCTAGAACGAGAAAAGTTGCATTGGCATTTGTTGCATGTAAAAATCTCGTTATTGTAGGAGAAAGAATTAATCAGCAGGTGAGTTTATGTCGGTAACTATTTATGATATTGCAAAAGAAGCAGGGGTTTCTGCGAGTACGGTTTCTCGCGTGCTCAATAGTTCTTCACTGATTAGTGATGAGCGCAGTAGCAATATTATTGAAATAGCGAATCGCTTAGGTTATACCAAGCGTGCGATAAAAAAGCAGAAGAGTCGGGCAATTTTAAATATTAAACTGGTCTTGGGGCAACTTAATGACCCTTCTTTACCCTTGGTGTATTCAGTACCAGAATTAATCGATGGCATTAAGGCGGGTGTGCCCGAGAATCAGCTCAATATAATTTGCGAAACGAGCAATAAGACAAAGGATTTATTCTCTAGTAAAAAGAGTGGCCAGGCGGATGCAGTCATTTTCGCTTTCTGCCAAGTTCCCAAGTCGACTGAGCAATACCTGAAAGAAAACAATATTCCTTTTTTAGTACTCAACCGTTCACCAGAAGAAAATGATTTTATTACCTTTAACAATAAAGAGGCAATGAATGAGCTAGTGAAAAAGAGTTTAGTTAAAACCAGTCGTCCGGTCTTCCTAGAGATGTATTCGGAGAATGAAATTACTACTGAGAGGCGTCAAGGTTTTTTGAATGCTTGTGAGGAACTATCGATTGCAGATTATGAATTTATTCAACTCAACTCTTTAGACGAAATTGATCGTCATTTATTAACGAATTTTACCAAGAAAGGCAAAAAGCAAATTGTTGCGATGAATGATATAATTGCCAGTGTCTTTATGTTTCAGGCACTCAAAAACTCCTACAAGATTCCAGAAGATTTTTCTCTGTCGGGTTTCGATGGCTCGAGTGTCAGCTCGATGCTGGCAAGTGAACTGCGTACCGTGAGCCTGCAGATTAATAAGCTAGGGCGCAAGTCGGGGGATTGGATCACTAAGCGCGTGCTTGAACGCGAAGAAGCGGCTTATCAAGTTTATCTCAAAGGCAAATATATTGAGGGGAGTACTTACTCGTCTTAGCAGGGGTAGTATCGTTTGCTACTTTCTCGTAAAGTCTAGCTAATCAATATTTTGTATCTTTGGTTTTTATTCTGATTTAAGTGGAGTATATATGAAATCGATAAATTCCAAGCATTGGGATGGGACGTTTAAATCAATGGAAAATGCAGCGATAAATGATTATAAAAATACGAAATTTTATTAGAGATTTGGGTAACTTTGGACCCATTTTACTCTTTTCGGTAGTCGGGCCAGGCGTCGGAGCCATTGTGCTGAGTGCCACGGGCTCACAATGGTTAGATCCTTTGCGAGATAGTTCATTCTCACTATTAATCTTTTTTATTCTCGGCTTGGTGCTTACAGGCTGTTCCTTAATTCCGACTCACGCGGTTTCTTTAGTGGCGGGGATCTTATTTGGTTCTTTTGTGGGGCCTGCTTATGCCTTGACCACGATTACCTCGGCATCGCTAGTGTCCTATGTGCTCTTTAGTCGTCTCTTAGATGACGAACTTTTAAGTTTGTTAGAGAAAAAACCTCGAGCCAACATGATTTACAGAGAACTTTTAAAGAGTCATGGTCTTAAGACTTTATCTATGGTGATTTTAATTCGCCTCTCACCAGTGATGCCTTTTGCGGGTACGAATGTGCTCTTGGCCGCAGGTAAAGTGAATAAATTAGAGTTTCTTTGTGGGTCGGCGTTGGGGCTTGCCCCACGCGTTATTTTAGTGACGATTGCGGGCTCGCAGTTATCGACGCTCGACTTAAGTCAGGGTGCGGATCGTTCCCTTTTTACTCTAGGGATTATTGCGACAATCGCGAGTTTGGCGATCATTGGTCATGTCTCGAAAAAGGCTCTGCGCAAGATGGTGAATATCGAGGCAGCAGCAGAGTAATTTGCTTACTTCGCAAAATTAGTCATCCGCGGGTGCTTTTAAAGCAGCTTTTTGCGAGTAGCGTGAAGGATTCAATTTAACTTAGGAGCCCCCATGAAAACTCGCTTGATGAATGACTTTAAAGAATCCATGAAAAATAAAGATGCCACCAAGAAAGCTGTGGTAACGGAAATTCGCGGTGCAATCAAAAATAAAGAAATCAATGAAAAGATTGAAGCAAGTGATGCGCAAATCACCGCCATCATTCAAAAAATTCAAAAAGAAATGCATGAGTCACTCGACGCTTTTAAGAAAGCGGGCAATGCCGAACAAGTTGCGGAGCTTAAAGCGCGCTTAGAAATCGTTGCAACTTACTTGCCCAAAGAAATGGATGAAGAAGAAATGAAGTCAATCATTGAGCAGGTTGTGAATGACTTGGAAGATAAGTCGATGAAGAATATGGGCCGTACAATTGCTAGCGTTAAGTCTCAGGTCGAGGGTGCGGGCTACTTGGTCAATGGCGGTAAGCTTTCGGGTCTAGTGAAGGCGGCATTGAGCTAAGAGTCATTTTAAATGATCACAAAAAAGGCCAGCTTCGACGAAGCTGGCCTTTTTCTTTAGGTGAATTGCTTATTTCATTGAATCGAGGTAATCAACGAGTGAAGTGAATTCGTGAAGGTTAAGATTGAAGACTAAGCCAGGAGGCATTTGCGACATCTTAATAATTTTCTTATCGGCCATGTGCTCTTTGGTTACCTTCTCCGTAAGACCAGCAGCATTCATTAAGTGGTAGTAGGTATTATCTTCTTCTACTAGAAAACCTATATGTGATGGCTTATTGCCTTTGGGGATGATCTCATAAGTAGGGAAGCCTTGAGCAATAGCGGCCGGTGGATTGAGGATAGATTCAATCAAGAACTGACGTTGGAATTGGCTGCCTGCAGTACCCATATAGGGACCTTTTTGGATGCCGGTATTATTGACGGCGTGACAGGCAATGCAGTTATTTTTATTAAACAACTTGGCGCCGAGAGCCACATCGCCTTTATTCGTCATGGCATATTTGGCTGCTCCCTCTAAGCCGGCACTCACAAGTGGTGCAGATTTCTTGGGGTCTTTTGCGACTTCCGCAACAGCGGTGTGCATGTCCATAACAGTTTTTGCTGATTTACGTGTCCCTGCATAATCCCAATTGAGGTTGGCCTTGGCGCGAGTTTTATATTTCTCATCGAGTAAATAGAGGTCGGCAATCGCTTGGTAATAACCCGGATTATGAAGTCCGATCTCGCTATCGATAATTTTTTGATTTGCGACAATTTTCTTGCCAATGTTTTTGTAGAAGGCAAAGAAAATTTTCTTCCAAGCTAGAGCGGCAGCATCATCGTCGAGTTCATTGGCGAGTTTTGCGATTTCTGCAAAATCGTTATGTTCTGAGGGGAAGGTCCAGTAATCATGGGCTAAGGCGTTAGCAGCTAAATAGGCTGGATCTTTTTTGTCGAGTGTAGCGATATCTTTCTGAAATTTTGAGATGGAAGTGAGGAGGGCTTTAGTAGCGACCATTCTTATTTCTTGCGAAGATTTTACTTTTTTCTCGTTAACAACTCTTTCTTTTGGAGCTTTACGACCTTTTCCCTTTTTGACGTAGCGAATGGCACCTGCATCTATCCATTGACTAAAAGTACCCAGTTTTTGTGCAGCTTTAATACGTGTGGGCCAAGCGGTTTTGCTATCCATCGCAGCAGTTTGTAGGGTGGCAATATGTTGTGGGCTTGGATTGGTTGCATCAAGTGCAGAGAAGAGGATATCGACGCCTTCTAGCTTAAGTTGCGAGGTGTTGATTTGGTTGAGGTTGAGCTGGGCAATAACATCAACTTGCGAAGAGGCTTGGAATTTTCCAAAGTTCTTTTCAATTGCCTTGATAATTTTTGGCGTTTGTTCCCAAGTTTTACCCTCGTAATAGGGGCCGTGGTCTGTTGGACGAGTGCCCCACCAAGCAACTAAATCCCATTCGGCTTCCTTTTGAGAAAGACGCGCTAGGATATCGAGTACAAGTAAACGACTCGCATCATTGTATTGATCATTAGCGAGTTCCGCAATCATGAGATCAATGAGTTTTGGGTCATGTATGGTTTTCAGTGCGTAAGAAAGGGTTTTCTGAGTTTTGTAATCGCCAGATTTAAAACGTTCGAGGTAGTGCTTCCAAGCTTGAGGATGATTTTGACCAAGTCCTGCAAGGGTACGTGAAGCGAGGTGAGGCAAAGCCATTGTACCAAGTTTACCGACGCTATCTACTTTCCAAGATTGAACAGCGGCATCAATAATCGCATTGCTTGCTGAAGTGCTGAATTTATTGAGACGACGTAAGCTAATGAAGGCTTGAAGTCGGACTTTTGGATTAGCATCCTTAAGGTAAGGAGTGATGAGTTCAGGTGTGACTGTAGTCATTTGAGTTTTGCGATCAGTGAGAGCTTTTAAGGCCATTTCACGCATGCTTGGATCCGCGAGAAGTTTTTTACAGGTATCGTGACTCGCTTCGCCTAAAGCTTGCTTCAGAGTGAAGAGAATAGCAGTACGAGCATTGACTGAAAGCTTTTTATTTAAGCATTCAGTTGTGAGTTGAGCAATTGTTTGAGGAGATAATTTCTTTTGCAAGAGGTATTGCTGAGCATGAAGTCGAATAGTAGAACTCTCACCAGAGAGGTGTTTAATTAATTCTGCATCACTCGCTGTTTTTAAATTGGGTGTTTTAGGCGCTTTATAATCTTTAAGTTTAGCCGTAAAAATGCGACTCACGGGTTTATCATTACCAGCAAAGGCAAAGCCAGCACCCACCCAGTCGGAGAAGTAGAGTTGTGACTGGCCATCAACTTCAATATCTGTCGCACGGGTAAGGGGAGTGAAGATGTTTTGTTTCACTTCATAAGTGGCATCTTTAGGCTTCATGTCGAAAGAAAAAACTTTACCCGTGGTCCAGTCACAAGTATAGAGCTTGTTATTAAGGTCTTTTGGGAAGCCGGGTTCATCGAGGAAGAGCACGCCCATACCTGAACCGCCACCATAATCACCGAGCGAAGCGATGTGTTCATCGGGGAAGTTTTGGTAGAGTTTTGGGTAACCAAAATCAGATTCGGGAACTTGGTGGTGCACACGCAGGTTCCAACCCTTACCATCATTGGTGTTATCGCGAGTGAAGAGCTCGAGTGTAGGAGAAATTGCTACGGCGAATTGGTTACGGGTATTTTCGACATACATTTCGATTTCGCTTCCGTCAGGACGAATACGTGCGACACCGCCACCATGAAAGCGGAAGGTATCTCCCGCAGCAGTTTTAGAATCTTTGATACCAAAGTCACCGACTGAAACATAAAGCCAGCCATCGATACCCATGCGTACGCCATTTGTGGTGTGATCGGCACCTCGTGGGTGTTCGATGCCACCACCCCAGCC
Organism: Lentisphaera araneosa HTCC2155; assembly: GCF_000170755.1. Classification (NCBI taxonomy): domain Bacteria; kingdom Pseudomonadati; phylum Lentisphaerota; class Lentisphaeria; order Lentisphaerales; family Lentisphaeraceae; genus Lentisphaera; species Lentisphaera araneosa. The sequence continues at coordinate 29,126 of NZ_ABCK01000015.1, read as the reverse complement.
ATCGGCTAAGAGAGTTCTTTTGTCCGCTTTGCCGTCACCAGTAGTGTCTTGGAAAGAAGTTAGGTATGGAGGGTGAAGTAAGTAGTAGGTGCCGGCCACAATATGGCCACCGCGTGCACTTTCGATTTTTGGGATATATTCAACAAATTTGTCGGCTTTGCCATCACCAGTGGTATCTTTGGCGCTTACGACATTGCCGAGTCCTGCGTAGTGACCGAGGCTGCCGTTAGGGTCTTGGGAGATGTAGAGGGTGCCATCAACATCAGCACTTAGTGCAGTTACATATTCGATATAGGGAGGTGATGCAAAAAGGTTGTGTTGGAAACGCTTGTCTAATGAGAGTGAACCTTCGCGATGCTTGACATAAGCAGGACTATTATAAGCCTTTTCTTTGTCCATCGATTTACGAGTAAAGGATTTGATATTGCTTTTTTGAGGGGCAGCAAATAAAGAGGCATTGACAAGGGCAATGCAAGCTAGGAAGGGGCTGTATTTGAATTGTTTCACGGTGTTTCCTTTTTTAGTCATGTTTCATATGAACTAAAATACGGAAGGGAGATCTCAACACTTATAGAAGAAAAAAATTAAAATAATACAATTGGTAATGTCTAGCAACAAGAAAGTCCGAATAAAGCGGACTCTTATAGGCAATAAAAAAGCCCGCATTGAGCGGGCTTATGGAAATTATTTTTGAGCAACAAGTTTGGAGTATGAGTCACGTCCCATCTCTAATTTTGTATCTCCTAGTAGTTTGACTTTGTGTGCAATGAGTCCTGTACGATTACCCATTTTATCACGACCAAACTGAAAAAGTGTGAAGTTGTCTGGAGTGGTTTTGATGTAAATCATTTTTTTATTTTTGATTTTAGCGGCACCATTGGCGTCAAAATTAACACTGCTTGCATCTTTGTCGCTATTCCATGTGCCGACGACATTTTCGTTAGGGTAGATGTCAGGAAGAATGGCATCGTATTTAACTTGAAGTTCTTCGTGACTATAAAATACAACTACAACAACTATGGCAGATAATACTACCGCTTTGAAATAATCTAAGGCTTTTGGTTTTCTAGCTGTATTCTTTTCTTTATTTTCAGACATATTTATATGCTCCATAATCATTAATCTACATAGTCTTAATCGCACCCATTAAAGCACATCTTTCACACAAGTCAAAAAAGTTTTACTTTTCTGGAAATTCTCAAATTAATATACTTCCATACTCAAGTAAAGTTTAATTGAGCAAGGAAAAGAAGGGAAAAAAAAGTGATAAAAAAACAATATTTAGTTAATTTAGCTTATTTCTCACATTTTTGTAAAACTCTTATGAGCTCTGTTACCGACCAGGCTTGGGCATCGCAACCACGTGGTGTGTGGGGGGCAGAGCCATCCATGACTTCAGGGATTTGTTCGACAGCACCTGTGTTAAAGAGTATTCTCGAGCTGTAAAGTAAGGACTTAACTGTTGGTATAGCTTCTTCGCCATAAATCTTTAACATTGCTTCTGGGTAAGAAGGGAAAGGCCAGTTCCAAGCCGTGCCATTGTGATAAGCAGGTTTTCTGCGTGTATCTTCATCACCTTCATAATGATGGAAATAAGGGTTTTCAGGATTGTTAAGGAGTTTACCATAATTGGAGTAGACTGGGAGTGGGAATTCGTTTTTACGATCAGCTAAACTTCTGATAGCGCCTGGAATTAAGAGGCAAGAAGAAGATTCAAAAATAGCTTTTTGCATTTCTATGTCTTGAATAACATCGAGGGTGATCGCAAAGAGTTGATTCGAGCGTAAGGCGTCATCGGCAGGTGATTGTGCCGCCGGGTGATAAGTTTTGCAATGCAGGCAATCGGATAAAAAGCCACGTTGCTCATCCCAAAAATACTGAATGAATGAAGCGAGAGCTTTGTCGGCAAGTTCTTTCCATTTGTCTTGCTTAGTGTATTTATGAAGAATGTTGAGGGCTTTAATCCAAAAAACTTGAATCTCTACGGGGTAACCTTCTCGTGGTGTGCCAGCTGGGTAGTTGGTGTCCATCCAAGTGAAATGTGAGGGGCTATAAACGAGGAGTGATTCGGGGTCAACTTTAATGCCATTGGGAGCGCCAGCAATATAGTTTGTCGCAATTGACTCCATGATTTGGAGGATTGAACGGCCATTACAATCGAGCTTGAGAACCTTCTCATCACCTGACTCATTTATATAGTCATCACAGGCAACAAAGAACCAAAGAGGGGCGTCACTCGTGTCGCGGTTAGCGGCATCAGCACCATGAATGGAGTTGGGCAGTGTTCCCGCTTCTTCAAAGCTAGCAAAGCGTTGGAGGATTTTTACAACGTCTTTGCCAAAACCAGCACTAATGAGTCCACGGCAGCAAATTAGTGTGTCGCGACCCCAGTCTAAGAACCAAGGGTAGCCAGCGATGACGGTTTTCATGCCATCTCGTGCTACGACGTAATGGCCAACCGCTTCACGAAGTTGATCAATATATGAGTTAAGTGCTTTTTCTTCTGGGAAGGGGATGTCCGTAATTTTAATTACCGCTTGTTTTTTATTGCGGATTACTTGGCCGAGAAGCGTACAGGAATCACCAGGTTTGAGATCTAAGAGGAAGAAGCCGGGGCTATAAAGGTCGCAATGACTTTCGAGTCCACGCAGAGCTTCATTTCTTTGGTATTGGTTGTAGGACCATTCGTCTTCACGCATGAATTTACCATTAGAGCTGGTGATGCGGAGTTGACGGTCATTGGCGGGGCTAAACTGTAATTCGCGTTTCGTGGACTTCACTTTGCTTGCCCAGAGTCCTTCGAGTCCTGCACCCGCTTTTGTATCCGAATGGAAGTCGCGATCTTCGAGGTCGAGGCGGATATAGATTTTGACACTGGTCTGCGATGCTTCTTTGAGCGAGCTCTTTTCTCTTGTGATTATAAAGGTGGTAGCATTTTCTCCGGGGAGCATAAAGGCTTGTACACTCAGGATTAAGCAGCGGTGATGGCCGAGGGGAAGTTCGTAGATGAGTTTTCGATTGCGTCCATTGCCGCGAATTTCAGTGAGAAATTTTTCGCTAAGCTCATAGGTGGCGTGATGACAGTCTACGTAAATACGGTTGCGTCTCCACATGATGTGACGGTTTTCTGGGTAGTCAGGACTTAAGTTGGCAGCGAGAAGCGCATCGTAACGAGTCCAAATATTGGAGATGCCCGTGTTGAGTCTCATCATAGCGCCTTTACCATTGGTGTCTAAAATCACCTTGTTGCAATCTTCAACAGGGTATTTGTCGGTGTAGGGCTGATCGATAGTTGTTAATCGCAGCAGAGTTGATTGGTGTTTTTGAATCCCTTCTGGAGTATTGATCTCTAAGTTAAGGGGTTCGTAGGAAATCTTTCCTTGATCTTCAAGAGGAAGAAGCAAAATGTAGTGCTGACCATCGTGAGCTAGGAAGGAGTCATGTTTACGTCCAAAGACAAAGATATTAAAATTGTGAGGGGCTTTGAAGAGCAGGGACGAATTTACCGGACAAGGAACTTGGCGTTTAAGGTCGAAGGGGAATTCCCAAGTTGTAGGGATGATGTTTTGTTCATTGAGCCAATTCATCGGGCCAGCAAGTAGCGTTTGACTCTGAGCCTCTAAGTTATTACATAAATCAAATTTATTTGTTTTATAGGCGAGGTTCGCAATCACACGTTGGGCATGATGAATTTGTTTCTTTTTATCAGCTGAAGCAATTTTGTCACTTTCTGTACCGAGGCAAAGGATTTCTCCAGGCTCGACTTGGAAGTTTAAATTTTGACTATCAATTTGCTTACTGCCAATCAGTAGGTCAGGGCAAGAAAAGGGAGTCTCTAATTCGAGCTGATGGCCGTGTTCCATATCCAAGTTAATGAGAATGAGGAGGGGGCTTGACCCGTCTTTTGAACGTCTTTCATAAGCAAGTAAAGAGGAGTTCTGTAAGGGGATTTCTTTGATCAGAGAATTTTCGAAGAAAGCTGGGTGAGTGAGTAAGAGCTCATTGAGTTCTTTAATCTCGCTAATTAAGTTTTCGTCAGCGCCCCAATTGAGTCCACTAGCTCCGTGAACATTTACTTTTTCTGTAGCGAGCCATTCGACACCGTTAGTGAAACCAAAGCATCCGTTATGAGAAAGTAGAGCTGATAATGTGGTGCGTGATTTAGCCCAAAGTGGTGAAGTGTCTGCGAGACGTGCATTATCGTGGGTTTCTGCGTAATGAACCATGGGGCCATATTTTTGACTAAAGTCAATGGAGTACTTCATGTAGGCGCTGACTTGGTCCTTGCTATAGTTTTGGAATAACTCAGAATAAGCCCAGTTGAGGTTGCAGTGATTGAGCATATTCTCGGTCGTTTCCCAGGGGCCGCCTAAACCTTCTAATAAAAAGATTGTTTCGGGATACTGTTCACGGACTTTAGCCGCAATGTATTTCCACGCGGGTTCAGGGATCATATAACCTGCATCGCAACGGAAGCCATCGACACCACGTTCACACCAAGTGAGGAAGACGTCGGCTAAATAAACCCAAAGCTCAGTGTCTTTGTGATTGAGTTCAGTGAGGTCTTCCCAAACCGTGCCCCAAGCACCAGGTTGATAGATGTCGCCATTATCGTGACGACGTACCCATTCCGGATTGGTTTCGTGAATTTTCGAAGCCCAGCCCGTGTGGTTGATGGCGATGTCGATAATGATGCGTCCCTGTTTTTGGTGAACGGCATCGGCGAGTTCGCAGAACTGTTGAACTGGCGTGGTTTTGAGATTGAAGTTGCAGAGTTCAGGATTAACCGCAGTGAAATCGAGGGCGGCGTAGGGCGAACCATAGCGTCCCATGCGAGCGTAACTTGTTGGAGTGGGGTTGATTGGGAGCAGGTGCAAGATATTGCAGCCCAAGTCATCAAAAATATGGTCGAGTTCGCAGATGAGATCACTGAATTTTCCGGAGGGAGGAATAACTGTGTAGCCTTCTTCATCGAGTGTTTTAAGCTCGTCGTGAGAAGGGGCGTTTAAGAGAGTTTTATTTTTGCCGAACTGGCGAGGGAAAGCACAGTAAATTGAATTGGCATAACGGCTGCTGTTGGGCTCAATATTGAGTACAATATCGGGGCCATCTTGCCACAAGAGTTCACCATCGTCGAGTTTTAAATAAGCTTTCGCTCTAAAATGCCCAGCTTCACTAAGAGGAAGGGTGAGGGCGAAATTTCCATTGCCTTCGTCATTCATGGGGTAATCATTCCAGCCGAGGTCAAATTCAGTTTCGTCATTTTCTATATGACGAATGACTTGCTCGTTTCTAATTGCGGATTGATTAAGATTGGTGCGGAGAAAAGCTTTTCCAGGAACGCTGCTTTGTAATGTGAATTTTTGTAAATCCCCCGAAAACTTAACTAAATGATCGCCTGTGCTTGGTGAGCTAGATAACTTAGCTTGTGACATTTTTCTACCCTCGAAATTATTGTGTTTTTAAGCTTGGCCTGCTTGGAGTTCTTTAAATTTTTGCGGATCTCGCATGAGTGATTCGCCGACTAAAATTGCGGAACAGCCACAATCTAGGAGTTGGCGACTATCTTTTCCAGTTTTTATGCCACTCTCGCCAACAAGAATTTTATCTTCTGGTATAAATTTAGCGAGTTTACCGGTGAGGCTTAAGTCAGTTGTGAAGTTGCGGAGGTCGCGATTGTTGACCCCGATAATCTTTGCGCCCGCCGCTAAGGCTTTGTGAGCTTCTTCTTCATCGTGGATTTCCACAAGGGCTTCCATGGCAAATTCTCTACCGATAGCAAGGAAGTTGCGCATCTCATCCTCAGTCAAAACTGCGGCAATCAATAAAAAGGTGTCGGCGCCCGCGACGCGAGCTTCGTGAATTTGTAATTCATCAATAATGAAATCTTTGCGCAGCAGTGGCAATTCGACTTCTTGGCGAATTTGCTTGAGGTAATCAATCGAACCCTGAAAGTAATCCTTGTCAGTTAAGACTGAAATCGCTGCAGCTCCAAGTGTTTGATAGTTTTTTGCTGTTTTGACGGGATCGAAATCGGCAGAGATCACTCCTGCAGAAGGTGAGGCTTTCTTAACTTCGGCAATGACGGCAAGGCCACTGTTGACTTGCAGCGCTTGAGCAAAGTCTTTTGTAGTCGGGCCAGCTTCGTAAGCTGCTTTTTTAAGGGCGTCTCTTTGACTCTCTTGGTTTTTGATTTCGATATGTTTTGTAGCAATGATTTTTTTGAGGATGTCAGCAGGATTCATTTTGGTTTGTGCTTAAAGTGTTTTCATTTTCTTTACCAATGGGGAAAGGGAAGTCAGCGAGTTCGGTCTTGCTGATTTTTGACATGAGAGTCGATAGAGTATGGAGGATCTTGAGTTGACCTTCAACTAAAGCGGATAAGTAAAGGTTCGCAATGACAGTCAAGATAAGCCCTTTTTCTGTGCAGGGGTGAGCTTTGATTTTTTCATCAATCAAAGAACACTTCCAATTATTGGCGGGTTCAATCAGCATCTTGTTTTTGTCAATGAGGCAATGATGTCCCTTGTGGAGGACAATTTGAAAAGGCCATGAAAAACGCGTTCCCCAGAGTTGGGAAATGATGCAAAGCATGAGTGGGCTGCCTTCACCATTGATAAGCACGCTACTGATAAGGTTAATGCCAGAATCGAGAATGTCGTTTTTGGGGACGTAATAGTTTTTGTCCTTCATGTAATTACACAAGGCCTTAGTATTGAACTCCGCGGCGCTCAGATTTTTGTACGCTTCCTCCATTGAACTTTGTAGCTCAGAGGGTTTGAGGTCGGGGTAATAGATCGAGTTGAGGTAGATGAGGTCTTCCCAAATCAGAATTTCGTCCTTTTCGATGCGTTCAATGAAATGGGAAAAATTGATTTTCTTCTCTAGAATAGCCTCGATTTGGTGGACGCGTTTGCGAAGTAGGGGGTTTGCCGACTCCTGTAAGCCACGTAAGGCGGGGAAAATGTCAGGTCCATACTGCAGGAGCTTGCCAATTGCGATGGTCGCAATTTTCGGATCTTCGTCTTCTAAAAGTTTTAAGAGAGCTTCTTTTTCGCTCATTGGTCTTGCTCCAAATATTCAGTTCTATATAGAAGTATATCACTTACATATTTTTTCGTCATGGGAAAAGTGATTCTTTCCAATACTTTTTCGTCATATTTTTCTGGCGCCCAGTTTTCCTTGCGAACATTGCCTAAGCCTGCGTTGTATTCTGCTAGGGCTAAAGCAGTCGCGTCGTCGTACTTTCTCCATCGCTTGAGATTAACTGATAAGAGGTAGGTTCCTATATCGATATTAATCTCTGGGTCGAGTAGGATATCGTAGTATTTTAATTTTTGCCTTTTGCTTAGACGGGCCCATTCATCGGCGGCAATAGGCATAATTTGCATGAGGCCGTATTCGCCTGCGGCACCTTTTTGGCGAGCGACAAAGCTACTTTCTTTGCGAATAACGGCTTTGATTAAAGAAAAGGGGACTTGATGTCTTTGAGAAGCCTTGTGAATCGTTTTGTCGTAGAGGTCGCTGCTACGGTTTCGGTTGAGGTAGGCGACGATACTTAAGCTGATAATCAAGCTAATAAAAATGATTTTTCTCATTCAGTGAAGGCTTGGTCCAGTAGGGCTTGTTTGTTAATGCTAATGTTTCCCTCGTTAACTACTGGTGAGTAACTCAGGCGGTTGAGTAGCTTATTGCAGGCAGCTAGGTTTTGGCTTGTGCTCTCGAGATCTGTTAAGCTAAAAGCCTTGGGGTTGAGACGTAGATCGTTGGCGATGCCATCTAATGCCTCTTTAATATCTTTTAGTATGCCACTTTTCATAGAGCTTTTTTTACTGTGCCCTTTCAGGTCACTTTGAACACGTCTGCGAAGTATGTCGAGTTCTTCGCTTATTTCTTCCAATAGGTACTCGCGTTGGAAATTTTCTTCGCCAGTGAAAGTTGAGGGAAGCACAGTAATGAAGAGTATTTCAAAAAGAATGATTAAAGCAATCAAGGAGCGAGCAGTCCACGATTTTACATCTTCTTTACCCGAAACTTCAGCACGTGTGGAGTTGATTGAAGCAATGATTGTGAGTGTGCCAATTTTCAGCTCGCGACCACTCGGGAGAGCGGTAGTTGAGTTTGCTTTAATTACTTCGTCTTCCAGCTGGGCTTCGCTATCTTGGATTTCAAATTGGAAGCCTCGATCGGCTTCTTTGACCGAAAAACTAGCACTGCCAAGCATCTGAGATAAAGCCTCGTGCGAAGAACTCTGGAAAGTAGAATCGCTGCTTTCAATGATGATGGAGTCAGTTTCGCCGTTAACAAATAAGCTGAAAGACATGTGAGGGCTACCGTAAAAAATTATTAATTTGTGCAATCTAATCTAAGATTTGTTTTTATCCTTAAGAAAAGTGAAAATTTTGCTTGTTATCCAGTGGAAATATTTTTGACCTTGATTATGTTTCAATCCGTTCAGCATACCCGATGGTGTAATTGGTAACACAGGAGGTTTTGATCCTCTCATTCTTGGTTCAAGTCCAGGTCGGGTAGCTGTACAAATTTTTACCCGATGGTGTAATTGGTAACACAGGAGGTTTTGATCCTCTCATTCTTGGTTCAAGTCCAGGTCGGGTAGCTTACTTTTCTTTATTACCCGATGGTGTAATTGGTAACACAGGAGGTTTTGATCCTCTCATTCTTGGTTCAAGTCCAGGTCGGGTAGCAGAAAGAAAATTGAATCTCCCCTTTCATACCCCCCTTCAAATGACCTACACTTCTTTCAGGTAGATGCTGAACTCGTAGCGTGGAATCTTTCCTTCAATCTTTTTAGCAATCAATAAGTCTTGTTCTTTTTTGCTGAGCCTTTGCAATAAGTTGTCTTTCTTATTTAAGTCTTGCCCGGGGAAATACATCTGAGTCGTGAGCTCGTGATAATCCTTTTTTGAGACCTTGAAGTGAATGTGCGGTGGTCGCAAACGCTTTTTGCCAATCGGGTAGGCGCCTGGTAGGATGGTTTTGAACTTAAATTCACCCTTTTTTCCGCTGGGAACAATCGACCAACCCTGAAAATTGGGGTCTAAAGGTGCGTTATTATCATCGTGGGGGTGACGGTAGCGCCCTGCGGCATTAGCTTGCCAAAGATCGACTGTGGCATTTTCAATGGGCTTGCCTTGGAGGTCGAGAACGCGACCAAAAACTTCAATAATAGTTCCCTTGGCAGATTGTTGACTTCCTTTAAATTTAGTCAGGTCAAAGTCTTTATCTTTTTGTTCGTAGGTGGGATAAAAGGGGCCCTCAATTTGTGTAGGACTAGGGATTTGTTGAGCTTTAGCACCAAAAGCAAATAGGCTTCCGAGGGAAGCCATTTTCATAAAACGACGACGGTTCGACATAAGTTACTCTCTTTTTTGTTTAACTATATGTCTCTATATCGCAAGAAAAAAACTAATTCTTACAGTTGACCTTAAATTGTCTTGGAGTCATCTTCATGACTTTTTTGAATTCTTTACTGAAGTAGCTCTGGTCACAGAAGCCGCACTTGAGGGCAATTTCGGCTATATCGTAGTTTAAATTAAGTAAGTCACAGGCGTGATCAATACGCAATTTTTTGATGAACTGACTGGGGCTGCAAGCAAAGTGTTTTTTGAATTTGCGCTCAAAGGTACTCACACTCATAGCGTTTTGATAAGCAAGTTCTTTGATGTTTACTGAACCTTTAAAGTTTTTCTGAAGATAAGTAATCGTATTTTTAAATTCACTATAGGGCTCAATACTTTCTTTTGTCATCTTAATATCGCGAGATAGACCCTCGACGCCAATGATCTCGCCTTTTCTATTGTATAGGGGAGCCTTGGTTGTTTGAAACCATTTAACATTGCCTTTGCCGTCGCCAACGAGTTCAATTTTACTCGGGAAAGTTTGTCCACTTTCTATAATGATTTGGTCATCTTCTCTATGTTTAGTGGCCAAGTCATGACGTTGAACATCGAAATCGGACTTGCCAATGATGTCGCTGCTTGATTGCATGTGAAAGTGCTTGAGAAGACTTTTGTCGACACAGACAAAAATACCTTTTAAATCCTTGACGAAATAAAAGGAATCCATCTGGTCAGTTAATAGATTACTCGGGGTTTGGCAGTCGTTTTCATTATAAAAACCTTCTAGGTAAACAATATTATTGTTCATAATTTATTCCTTTGTTTATGCTCTTATATATATTGCCTAATTTGTTACATAACAAGCCTTAAATATGTAGTTTGACGATTTTGTTATAAAAATTGGAAATCGTATTATATCTCTTTTGCCATCCTGAATTTAAACTTAATCAAGTTCTAAAATTAGGAGAATAAAAGAAATGAGTAACGATGTGAAATTAGCCTATGAAATCCGTGGCGAAGGTGAGCCATTAGTCTTAATAATGGGGCTCAGCGCTCGTGGTGCTTTTTGGGAAGATCACGTACTTGAGTATGAGAAACATTTTAAATGTATCATCGTGGATAATCGCGGTGCGGGTGATTCGCCCAAACCAGAAGGTCCTTACACTAGCCGCATGATGGCAGATGATACAGCGGCTTTAATAAAAGAATTAAACTTAGGTAAATGTCATGTTGCTGGTATTTCTATGGGCGGCATCATTGCTCAGGAGTTAGCTCTAGCTCACCCAGAGTTGATCCAATCATTAGTGATTATTAGTAGCTGGGCCAAATGTGACCCTTATGCTTTACAGGTTTTCGACCACTTTAAAGATATGAGAAAGATTGCGAATCCCGCAGATTTCATGAAGCTTCTTCAGCTTTGGATTTTTGCCCCGCCTTTCTTTACTATACCTGAATGCCAGGAGGCACTTGTGGAAGGACAGGAAACGGCCCATGAAAACTACATGGAGCTTCACGCTTTCTTGGCACAAGCAGATGCTTGCATGGGGCACGATGCCGTCGATCGAGTTTCGGCTCTCAGCCAATTTCCCACACTTATCACAGTAGGTGATCAAGATATTTTTACACCGGTTAAATTTTCTCAGCAGCTTAATCAGCTTATTGAGGGCTCAGAACTGAAAATTTATCCAGGTACAGGTCACGCACACCACTGGGAAGTCCTCGAAGACTTCAATCGTGACACAACAGAATTTATGTTAAAACATTCATTAATAAGGAAATAAATTATGAGCAAGATAAAAATAGCAAGCGAACATTACGCATGGGTTATGGCTGGTTGTATCAACCCAGATGAGCCTTATACGGATAAAATTGGTCACATGGCAAAGATTTGTGGTCAGGCAGGTTTCGAAGGTTTCGAGCCCATCGACAAATTTATGTACAGTTCCTATGATGGAAAAGTACTCCAAGACGAAATGAATGCTGCGGACATCGAACTTTCTTCAGTTGTACTTCTCGATGATTGGCTCAGCCCAGAGGAAACTGCTGCAGAAAGAGAAGCAGCTGATAAGCTCATTGACTTCCTCGCTGAATTTTTCCCAAATGCCGTCATGATGCTTTGTCAGATGCCCACAACACGTGATGAAAAAGATCTCATTGAGCGTCAAGATAACCTCATTTCTTGCATCAACGAAATTTCTCGTCGTGCAGTTGCCAAGGGCATTAAGTGTTCTTATCACCCGAATTCACCTGAAGCTTCAATCTGGCGTACTCAGTCGGATTACGACCGTCTTCTTCCTATGCTCGACGCAAAAGTTTTAGGCTGGACGCCTGATGTTGGCCACATGGCTTACACTGGTATGGATCCAGTGCAAATGATGCGCGACCACCGTGCAATCATCAATCACGTTCACTACAAAGATATGCACGAGGATAAGTCTTGGGCACTCATGGGCGAGGGTATCATTGATTTCAAAACTCTTACACAAGATCTCGTTGATACGAATTACGAAGGTTGGATCATTGTGGAAGATGAATGTGAGCGTTCTGTAAATGAACCGGATCAAGTGACTCTAGAATGTGGTGAGTACACCAAGAAGGTTCTAGAGCCTATTAGCAAAGGATAAATATGAAAAGTCTTTGGAACGATCAAGAAGCTGCAAAGTTTGCCGATGATGACCTAGCTATGCGAGTCTATACTTCGCGCCTTCTTGGGCAAAGCGAAGATCTCGTACTTCACGGAGGGGGTAATACCTCGGTGAAATCCACTCAAAAAGATATTTTTGGCAATGAAGTCGAAGTGCTCTATATCAAAGGCAGTGGCTGGGATCTCAAGACAATCGAGAAAGCCGGTTTTTCACCTGAACGTCAGAAAGAATGTTTACAGCTCGCGGCCATGCCTGAACTCAGTGATGTGGAAATGGTGAAGCAATTGCGTTTAGCTTTGCTTGATCCAGCTGCACCAAATGGTTCAATCGAAACTTTAGTGCATGCCTGTATCCCCTTTAAGTATGTGGATCACAGTCACGCTGATGCGATTGTTGTTGTCTCTAATAGCGATGATTATAGAGATCAACTCGAGGATTTATTCCCCGAACTCCTTATACTTCCCTATGTTATGCCAGGTTTTGATCTAGCTAAACAATTCGATAAGGTCGTTAAAGATGGACTTCTCGAAGGTAAAAAGGGTGTGATTCTCATTGGGCACGGACTCTTTACTTTTGCGGATGACGCAAAGGAATCTTACGAGTTGCATATCGAAGCCGTGGATAAAGCGGAAAAGCTTATTTTAGAAAAGCGTCAAGAGGCTCGACAGGAGTCATCTGCTGGCGAGCTCAACTTACTCGAATTAGCAAAAATTAGAAAAACAGTTTCCGATCTACGCGGTTCAGCTGTGACCATAAAAGTTAATCAATCTAAAGAAGCGGTCGGTTTCTCAAATCGTTCAGATGTGAATTCAATTGCGACACGTGGAACACTCACTCCTGATCATAGTATTCGCACCAAGCGTACACCAGTGATTATTGGTGATGATTCAACGCAGGCACTTGAAAGCTTTAAAGCTGATCACGAAGCTTACTTTGCTCGCAATGCGGGTGCAGAACACACCATCTTAGATCCAGCACCTCGTTGGGGCGTCTGGAAAGGTCAAGGTATCTTGAGTTTTGGCGTCAATACTAAAGAAGCGGGTCAGATTAGCGATATTGCCGGCCACACAGCCAATGGCATTCAAGATGCGGAAGCACTTGGTGGTTGGAGTCCCGTAAGCGAAAAAGATCTCTTCGAGATTGAGTACTGGGAACTCGAGCAACGCAAACTCAAAAAGGGTGGTTCTAAACCCATGCTTCAGGGTCAAGTTGCCATCGTAACGGGTGCCGCAGCAGGTATTGGCCGTAAATGTGCCGAAGACCTCATGAGTCATGGTGCTTTGGTTGTCGGCATTGATATTTCACCAAGTATTGAGTCATTCACGAGTGCAAGTTCACTTGGCCTCGTTTGTGATATTGGTAAGGAAGATCAACTCAAAGCGGTTGTGGAAAAAACTGTGGCCACTTTTGGCGGTCTCGATCTCATTATTTGCAACGCAGGTATTTTTACTGCGGGTGAATACGTCGAAGATCTTGATTCCAATAAATGGGATGCCACACTTCGTATCAACCTCACGGCGAATCAATTGCTCGTGAAATATGCCGCACCTTACTTAAAACTCGGTATTGAACCCGCAGTACTCTTTGTGGGATCACGCAATGTGGGGGCACCTGGACCAGGCGCAGCTGCTTACTCAGTTTCCAAAGCAGGTTTAACTCAATTAGCCCGCGTACTCTCACTTGAGTTAGCACCAAATGGTATTCGCGTCAACGTCATTCATCCCGATGCAGTTTTCGATACGGATCTGTGGACGCCAGAAGCCTTGGCTCGTTCAGCAGAGCGCTACGGCATGACGATTGAGGAATACAAAACTCGCAACCTACTCAAAACAGAAATCAAATCAGCCAACATTGCTGAAATGTGTACCGCCATGGTGGGACCACTCTTCAGTAAAACAACTGGAGCACAAGTTCCCGTTGATGGTGGTAACGATCGAATAATCTAAGTCTTGCCAATAGGCGGACTCAAACCTCAAGCCCGAAGGGGAGTACCCCGGGAACGCCGAGCTCCTGCTCGGCACTTAAATTTAAAATAAAAAAACAAGGAATACATATCATGGCAGATCTAGACGACATCAGAGACGGAAGCAGCTTCGGACTCAATACACCAGCAAAAACAGATGGTTTTCATCTCAAAGGTTTAAATAACGGCGACTGGGGACTTAAAAATCGTCTCTCACGTGTTTTTAATAGAAAATCAGGCCGCACAGTGATGCTTGCTTTTGACCACGGTTTCCTCATGGGACCAACTTCTGGTCTCGAGCGTATTGACCTCAATATTGCCCCACTTGCAGAACATGCAGATTGCCTCATGGGTACTCGCGGTATGATCCGTAGTTCCATTCCTGCAGACTGCGAAACACCAGTGTGTTTGCGTACTGATACGGGTACGACGATTTTAACAGAAATGAACCACAATGTCTTGATTGCTGAAGAAGAAGCCATTCGCATGAATGTCTCGGCAATGGCTGCGATGCTCGCAATTGGCGACAAAGCTACTGAGGCAATTACTATCGCCAACTTCAGTCGCCTCGTTGATATCGGTAACAAATACGGCATCCCAGTTATGGGTGTGACTGCAGTTGGTAAAGACATGGCTCGCGATGCGCGTTACTTCGGTATGGCTTCACGTGTTTGCGCAGAAAATGGTGCGAGCATTGTAAAGACTTATTACACAGAAGGTTTCGAAAAAGTTGTAGCAGCTTGTCCAGTACCAGTCGTTATTGCTGGCGGTAAGAAGCTTCCTGAACTCGAAGCACTCGACTTGTGCTACAAAGCTATTCAGTGTGGTGCAGCCGGTGTTGATATGGGACGTAATGTTTTCCAATCAGAAGCTCCACTCGCCATGATGCAAGCAGTAAAAGCCGTTGTTCATGACGACAGTACACCTGCCGAAGCATTCGAACTTTATCAGGACCTCGCAAAATAATTTAGGATTAAGTAGATAAAGAGGCAAAGCCCCTAAGCGCCTGGTCAAGGTACTGCCGTACGGGCAAATAATTTGTTGCCCGTCTGGCGAAGACCCTTGCAAGGGAGCTCGAGGGGGACAGCGTCCCCTTCGTATGCGAAGCATCATACCCTCTATGCTGTTTAATCTAATAAACTCGAATTTTTTAAGGACTGATTATGGAAACATTTAAATTAGAAGATATCTACGCCATTCTCGGCAATGTGACGGAAGTCATTTGCGATAACGCCATGTTCCTCTGCGAACTGGATTCCGTCGTTGGCGATGGTGATCACGGCACAACTATTCGTCGCGGCGTCAAAGCGGCACAGATAAAAATTGATACCGAAAAACCCCAGCAAGTCGACAAACTCTTTGCGGCTTACGCAATGGGCATGGTTTCCACTATGGGTGGAGCGTCCGGTCCTATCTTTTCCAGCATGTTTCTCGGCATGGGAATGACGACTCAGGGCTCAGAAGAAGTTACCCTATCTCACTTAGTGGAGTCGTTTGAAAGTGGTTTAGCGCGTGTGATGAAGATAGGTAAATCAGCCGAAGGTGATAAAACACTTATCGATGCACTCGCGCCAGGGATTCGTGCCTTAAAAGCCAGTTCTCAAGCGGGCGAATCACTCGGTGTCGCACTCAATAAAATGCACCAAGCGGCACTTGAGGGCATCGAAGTAACCAAAACACTCGTGGCCAATAAAGGCCGTTCACGCTATGCAGGCGAAAGAGGTCTTGGCCACCAAGATGCTGGAGCCACTTCCGTGACACTGATCATCAAGTGCTTTGCCGAACAAGCAACTAAGGAGGCTTAAGATGCGTAAACTTATTAATAATCCCGATAATTTAGCCGTTGAACTCATCGATGGCTTTTGCTTGACGAATAAATCAAAAGTGAAGCGTATTGCGCCCCACGTTTGTGCACGAGTCGATGCCCCCATCAAAGGAAAAGTCGGCATTGTCATTGGCGGCGGAGCAGGGCATGAGCCACTCTTCCTCGAGTTCATTGGCAAGGGCATGGCCGACGCTTCGGTCCACGGTCAAGTCTTTACCGCACCAACGCCCGACAAAGTTCTTGATGCAATCAAAGCCGCCGATTCAGGTGAGGGCGTTATTATGATTTATAATAACTATGCTGGTGATGTGATGAACTTCGATATGGGACAAGATTTTGCCCGTCTCGAAGGCCATAAAGTCGAAACTGTACTCATTAATGACGAGATCTCAGCCTTCCCAGTGGATCAAGCCGAAGAACGTCGCGGTACAACTGCGGATCATTTGGTGATTCACGTTGCAGGTGCAGCAGCAGAAGCCGGTATGGGTTTTGATGATCTCAAGGCACTTATTGAGCGCGCTGTTTTTAACTGTCGTTCACTCGGTGTTTCGACTTCCGAATGCACCCTCCCAGAAACGGGACTCAAGACTTTTGAACTTCCTGAAGGTCGCATGGAATTCGGTATGGGTATTCATGGTGAAGCCGGTATTGAGCAAGTGGATCTAATGACTGCCGATGCCACTGCCGAACGTCTTTGTGATGCAATTATTGCCGATCTTCCTTTTCAGTCAGGGGATGATATCATTGCTTTAGTCAATGGTTATGGAGCGACAACAAGAATGGAAATGTTCATTGTTATGCGTCACATGCACAAATATCTTGAATCGAAGGGTATGAGCATTCACGAAACCGAGCTCGGCGAATTCTGTACTGCACAGGAAATGGCGGGTGTTTCAGTGACTCTCATGCGTTTAGATGACGAGCTCAAAGAATACTACGACATGCCGGCCGATAGCCCCGGTTATGTAAAGGCTTAAAATGATTAAGTATAGTAAGTGCGAAGCACCAGTCGCCGGATCAAAGGCTAGCAAGGTCCTGCCGGACGGGCAGATAAAAAGCACACGTTTGTACAGCAATAAAAATGTGCGACAACATGAATTATGTAAAGGCTTAAAATGATTACTAAGTGGATAGAATTTCAGGTAGCTGAAGAAAGCATTGAGTTTTTTGCTAAAGTCATGGCTGGCCTGGAAAGTGAATCAAAAGTGGAGCAGGGCTGCGTTTTATACGCCGTTTATCAATCCAAGGATGATAGCTCATTATTCACAGTTCTAGAGAGCTGGGCAAGCGCAGAAGATTTAGAAGCGCACCGCCAAGCTCCCCACCTAAAAGCTTTTAAAAGCAGCTGTGGTGATATGATTTTAAATAAACGAGCTTTAGAGCTCGATTCAATAACAAAGGAGAAGTGAAATGAAAACCTCAATTGGAACTTGGGCCTACACAATCGGTCCTTACGCAGACAAGCCTGTCGATTTTGACACCGTATGCCAAAAATTATCAAAGCTCGGTTACGATGCTTTAGAATTGGGTTCATTCCCGCCACACCCCAATCCTGATGATCTCCCTACAAAGGAATCACGTCAGGCAGTGGTCGAAAAAATTAAATCTTATGGTCTCGAGATTAGCGGTATTGCCGCAAACCTCTGGGGTGAAAACCTCGTGGATACAGACGATAACTCAAAGTACGTCGCTGAGTTCAAACGCAACTGCGAATTCTCAGTTGATATGGGTATCAAAACGATTCGTGTAGATACAGTTCAACCACCGATAATTTTTGACACGGTTGATTATGCAACAGCTAAAAAACGCGTTGTGGATACTTGGAATGAGTGCTGCGACATTGCAGCTGAATACGACCTTGCGGTGACTTGGGAAGCTGAGCCAGGTTTCGCTTTCAATAAGCCTTCAGAAATCGTTGAAATCCTCGATGCAATTCAAAAGCCAAACTTCGGTTTCCTCTATGATACTTGCCACGCTCAAATTATGAGTGTTATGGGTACACGTCAGAATGGTGAAAAAGAAGTTTTCGAATGTCAAACTGAGTTCCTCAAAATGGTTGGCCCACGCATCAATCACGTTCACTTGATTGATTCAGATAACAAATGTCACCAAGATGCTAATGGCGAAGACGAAACATCTGCTCACCCACCTTTTGGTCTCGGTATTCTCGATTTCGATAAGATCGTTCCGGCGATCCTCGAATATCACCCAGCAGATGGCTGGTGGACAAATGACCTTTGCTTCTGGGATGACGCCTGGGGCGCTACGGAAACTTGCATTGAGTTCATGAATAAACTCAACGAAAAGTACGCAGCGAAAGCTTAAGTTAGAAAGCCATAGAAAAGCCGGAGTAGCAGTCGCACTCCGGCTTTTTTGTATCTTGATTAGGCTATACAATGAGAAAAATAACTCGCTGGTATGGCAATACCCTGGGAGCCCCGCATTCCAATGCGGTATTAAGCTTGGTTAAATTAAATAATTAAAATAGATAAAATTCTTCTGTGTTATTTTGTGATTTTCTGTGGTTAAATCACTTAGTATTACTTCTTTAATTATAAAAAATATCGAAGCACTAAAGAGTACGTAAAAGTACAGGGATTAATTTTGTCAGTTAAAAAACATCTGTGTTAATCTGTGGTTAAATTTCACTTCTATAAAAATCCTCTTTGCGGAGTCCGCAATATGATGCCGCATTGGAATGCGGTGCTCCTATAGTAGTCCAAGTAATTAAATAGATAAATATAATGAGGGGGTCTGGGGGAGAAATTTTAGAATTAAAAAAGGAACATATAAATTTAATCATTCTCGGTACGAAGATAGAGTCCCGTTGTTTCTGTAAATTGGTGTTGACCAATTTTAGTTAAACAGATAGATAAACTCTTTTTGTAGCTATCCAGGTTTCATCTAATTCCATAAGAATAGCGGATGCTAATCTAAGAAGTGAAGCTTCATTTGGGAATATAGATACGGTTCTAGTTCGCCTGAGAATTTCTCGATTCTGTCTTTCAACCATATTGGTCGTTCTCAGTTTTGTCCAACAAGAACGCTCGAGATCGAATACAGAAAAGCCTTCAGGAAGTGCAGATTCCATCCATTCAGATAAATGTGAAGCCTTTTCTTCATACTTTAAGCAAGTAAGCTTTAAAAGCCTTTCAGCCTCAAGCTTTGAAGGTGCATTAAAGATATCTCTAATATCTTGAGCTACTTCTGAGCGCATAGCTTTCTTAGGGACATAAGCACCAGCATTTTGCTGTAAGTGAAATTGACATCTCTGCCATGGGATAGAACCAAATACAGTCTTTAACGCTGCTTTTAGGCCCGAATGACTATCACTGGTAATCATCTTGAGGCCATGGAGTCCTCGAGCATTCAATGACAGAAAAAAGTTCCTCCAATGAACTTCCGCTTCACTTAAAGAAACACTTGTTCCGAGGACTGAACGTTTTCCTGATTCATCTATTCCAT
Source organism: Lentisphaera araneosa HTCC2155 (assembly GCF_000170755.1). Classification (NCBI taxonomy): domain Bacteria; kingdom Pseudomonadati; phylum Lentisphaerota; class Lentisphaeria; order Lentisphaerales; family Lentisphaeraceae; genus Lentisphaera; species Lentisphaera araneosa. Next base: position 9,869 of record NZ_ABCK01000015.1, on the reverse strand, counting down.
AGGCAATAAGTAAAGCACAATCTCGAACAGTCTTATCTACTCTAACCTTCTCGTATCTCGCATCCACCAAAAGATAAGAATATTTACCTAAAGGACGGTTGCGCCACTTTTCTAAACTCTCATCTAGCTCAGTTACCACACGGGATACCTGTGATTTACTTACAGATAGACCACACATTTTCTCTAAAAGTTTAGTCACCTTTCTAGTCGATGTCCCCTGAATATAACTCTCTGCCATAGCTGTCATTAAAGCTCGTTCACTTCGCAAGCCTTTCTCCAAAGAACTTGGATAAAAATCAATTTCACCTCTGACTTGAGGGATATTAAGCTTCATTGCTCCAAGTCGAGTGTTTACAGTTTTATTTTTATAGCCATTAGCATAACCCAAGCGACTTTCATTACGTTCATATGGATCAGCTTCAAGAGAATTACTTCTCTCCACTTTCATCGCTTCATTTAATAAAACTCTCATCGCTTCAAGCATTCCGCTTTCGCCGTTTTCTGTAACTTGTTGGATCATTTCTAATAAGACGCTACTGTTTTCTTGTGTAGAGTGGTGCATAATAATTCCTTGTGGGTTGTTTTGGTACAACACCACTCTGCATCTTCTTTACCCCGAGTTACAAACAACTTCCTCAATTTCGCTCCGACGAGAAAGTTCCCATTCTCGCGAAGTCTCGGAAGCTATTCATAACTCTTAAAGTAGAGCAATAGCAGAATTTACAGAAAATTTGGGACACTACCGGTACGAATCGGCGCTCCTGTCTTTTAAAGACTTTCTGGGCATTTCGACCGGGAATGTTTACCAGCGGGACGAATACTCAGAAAGCTTCAGGCACGAATGCTATAGGAATTTCGCATGCTGTTTTTTAAATCTATATATTCCCTAGGAGTAAAAATGTATAATACAAGAACTAAAAATCCATCTGAATATCAAGTTATTATTGCGATCGACTGGGCGGATCAAAAGCATGACCTACGAATTCTTAAGGATTGTGAAGAAGAATGTAAAGTTATCAGTAGTGATTTACTTACTCTCAAAAACTTCTTTGATACACTCATACTTGAAACTGTTAATGGTTCCATTGCCATTGTCATCGAGAGCTGCCAATCTGCACTGATGAATTTATTAATATCATTCACGGAGTTTGATATCTATGTGGTTCATCCTACGACTGCTTCAAGGTTTGCTAAAACATTTCATTTGAGTGGTGCTAAAAGTGACCGAGCAGATACTAAATCATTACTTGAACTGTATTTAAAACATCCTGATAAAGTTCAAAAAGTAGACTCATCTTTTTCAAAGGGGAAACTGAAGCGACTTAATATAAAAAGGCGTGATTTAGTAGGTGATAGAACTCGTTTAACTAGGGCTCACTGATTAAGTCATATATTACTCACAGACAATGAGATGAGTAGGAATCATGCTATATTATATGTAAACAAAACCCCTCAAAACAGTCATTAGGTTTGCATAAGATGTATAAAAATACGGGCTCAGAGCCCAAAATGGCCAATTTACCTTACTTTCTAGATGGTACACTCAATATCAATAATCGCTGGGTCAAGTTAGCAGCGATAATTCCTTGGACAGATGTAGAGGAAATCTATGCACTAAATTTCACCAGTCATACTGGGCCAAAAGCTCTTCCTGCAAGAACTGCATTCGGTTCCCTTATCATTCAAGTAAAGCTGAGTTTAACTGATGAAGAAACGGTGGAAATGATTTCTGAAAATCCCTACCTTCAATACTTCTTGGGTTTTGAAAGATATAAACAGGAAGCACCTTTTGATCCGAGTATGATGACACATTTTCGAAAGCGTTTTGGCGCTCAAGATATTAAAGACATTGACGAACTCCTACATGCAGCGACACTTAAAAAAGAAGAGGGTTCTAATGATGATTCAGACGATGATCCTCCATCAAATAAGGGTTCTTTAATTGTTGACGCTAGTTGTGTTCCTGCTGATATTCACTACCCAACAGACCTAGGATTGCTAAATAAAGCCCGCGAAAAAACGGAGGAAATAATCGATATCCTTTGGTGTCATCGCTCAAACAAAGAAGATAAAGTTAAGCCTCGAACTTATCGTGAAGATGGCAGGAAAAGCTTTTTAAGTATTGTTCTAAAAAAACGTGTTTCGAAAAAGAAAAGGCGAGAGGTGATTAACAGACAACTTCATTGCGTAAGGAGGAATCTCGCCAGTATAAATGAACTCAAAAAACATGCCGATCTTACTCTATTGAAGCCTAGTTTATACCGTGAACTTCTGGTGATCGGGACACTTTATCAGCAACAGCAATACATGTACGATAACAAAGTAACAAGTGTAGATGATCGCATCGTAAGCATTCATCAACCACATATCCGTCCCATAGTTCGCGGGAAAGCGGGAGCTCATACGGAATTCGGAGCTAAAATATCTGTCAGTGTGGTCGATGGCTGGACCTTTACCGATACGATTAGTTTTGACTCTTATAATGAAGGAACCGAACTGATTTCATAAATTGAAAAGTACAAAGAACGATTCGGTTATTATCCCGAATCAACACATGCGGACAAAATCTACCGAACCAAAGAAAATCGAGCATATTGTAAAAAACACGGGATAAGGATAAGTGGCCCCAGCCTTGGAAGGCCTCCCAAAGATGAAAAATTACGTAAAGAACAAAAGGAAATACAACGCCAAGATGAAGCTATACGAAACCAAGTAGAAGGTTGTTTTGGCGTAGCCAAAAGACGCTATAAACTCGATCGCATTTTCACAAAAATTAAAGCTTCGTCTGAAACACTTATTGCTTTAATATTCATGGTGATGAACTTGGACAAGGCATTAGCCTTTTTATCACTTTTTGGCCAATATTATAAGCAGCTATTCGTCCATGTTTTTAATTTTATAAGTCTCATTAGCCAGGGTGAGTATCTCAAAAGGCGAGTCATTCAGTAAGGCCTAACTAATCAATTAACTGCGTTATTGAAGATTTATTACCCAAACGCCCTCAAAGTCGTGGGCAATCATTTATATGCAGATATGTTTCTAGACTTTTTAGACAAATATCCAAGCCCGCAGGATGTTATTAATGCTCATCAAATCGGCATTACCAAATTCTTTAACAAACGCAGTACCAATCATAGTAAAACAAAAGAGAGAGTTCAAATATTACGCTCCTCCGTAATTGTTGTTAATGATGAAGGTGAGTTGGATTACTACATATTTGAGATACAACAATTCTGCCACAGAATCAGGAGTTTAAATAAGGTCATTAAAGCTTATGACGAAAAAATTGAGCAAGCATATCGCAGTAATGAAGACTATGAAATGTTTCAATCTTTCCCAGGAGCAGGCCCTAGTATCGGCCCACGTCTTATGGCTTTCTTTGGGGACGATCGAGATAAATTTAAGTCTGTAAATGAGGTTCTTAAAATCAGTGAAATAGCTCCTGTGACAATTCAGAGTGGAAAAATGAATATTGTCCGAAGACGTTTTTTATGTGATAGGTTCACTCAACTTAGTTTTGTGGAGTTCGCAAATAATTCCATAAGATCGTCAATATGGGCACATGAATTTTATTATCATAAGAAAGCTCTTAACATACCTCATTTCACTATACTTAGAGCTTTGGCATACAAATGGATTCGTATCATGTATCGCTGCTGGAAAACGAGAAATCCATATAATGAAAAGACCTATCTGGAAGTATTGGAGCGAAGGCGACCTGCATGGTTTCAGAAATTCGTTAATTAATCTCGTATTCTAGTTGTAAGTGCACTCAGAAAAGCCCGGGAATTATCATACGGGCAGATATAATTATCCGCCCCTACGGCAGTAGTTTGAATGCGATCTCCCAAGGGGCCTTAGCTAATCGAAGGGGTTAAAAAATGTGTTATACTTCACTGGGTGAAGTAACCTTTACGACAAGTCTGGTGTAGTAATAGAAAAATTATTAATGAGGAAATATGAACAAATTTTCAATCTTACTCTTTTTATCGATGGCTTGTTTCAAGCTTTTGGCGGCGGAAAATAAACCCAATATCGTTTTAATTATGGCCGATGATATGGGCTATGAATGCATTAGTTCTAATGGAAGTGAAGATTATAGAACACCTGTCTTGGATAAGCTGGCAGAGACAGGCATGCGCTTTGAACAGTGCTTTGCCAATCCCATCTGCACTCCGTCTCGCATAAAGATCATGACCGGCCTTTATAACAAACGTAATTTCACGAAGTTTGGTGTGTTAGATCGATCTCAGACGACTTTTGCTCACCAGCTCAAAAAAACGGGTTACACAACGGCAATTGCGGGGAAGTGGCAACTGGGAAGAGAAAAAGATGCGCCCCAACATTTTGGTTTTGATCAAGCCTGTTTATGGCAGCATTTTCGTCCAAAAGCGAAAGAGGGAACGACTTTTGATAGCCGTTTTTCCAACCCTCAATTAGAGATCAATGGCAAAGCAGTGGATTATAGTAATGGTGAGTATGGACCAGATGTTTGCGCAGACTTTCTTTGTGATTTTATGGAGACCAATAAGGATAAGCCCTTCTTTATTTATTACCCGATGATTCTCACCCATTGTCCCTTTGATGCGACGCCAGATTCATTAACTTGGGATCCTAAATCACCGGGTTCAAAGACCTATAAGGGACCAGGTGATAATGATCAGAAGAAAATTCATTTTCGCGACATGGTGCAGTATGCAGATAAAATCGTCGGTAAAATTATTACAAAGTTGGAAAGCCTCGGCCTACGTGAAAATACGCTTGTGATTTTCACTGGTGATAATGGTACTGAAGCACCGATCAGGACTCAATGGAGTGGTCGCGAAGTTATTGGTAAAAAAGGTAAGGTTCTTGACGAGGGAACAAGAGTTCCTTTTATAGTTAACTGGCCCGGCAAAATCGCCCCCAAAGTCCAAAAAACTGAATTGGTGGAGTTCTCTGATATCATGCCCACTCTTTGTGAGATCACTGGTGCACCGCTTCCCGATAATTATCCAGGGGATGGAGTTAGCTTGTGGTCAACTCTTTCTGGTAAAGAAACACGTGAGAAAAAACTGATTTATATTTGGTACTTCAAAGGCGGTGAATGGGCTCGCAACGTGACTCATGGAGTTTTGTTAGACAAGAATAAAAAAATTATTTACCAAAAATTTCCAGCACACTTTGTGGAAGAAAAAGTTAAATTTGACTCTGCCAGTGAAAAAGATCAGGCGATCTTTACTAATTTAAAACAAGTGATCGATGAAATGGCCCAGCAAAAAAGTCTTTTTAAAGCGCCTAAACCCAAAGTAAAAAAGAAAAAGGGTTGATCGCTGCGCTCAAGGTAGCGGCAACAAGTTGCCTTAGGTAGCGCACTTCGTGCTTAGGTAGCGCACTTCGTGCTTAGGTAGCGCACTTCGTGCTTAGGTAGCGCACTTCGTGCTTAGGTAGCGCACTTCGTGCTTAGGTAGCGCACTTCGTGCTTAGGTAGCGCACTTCGTGCTTAGGTAGCGCACTTCGTGCTTAGGTAGCGCACTTCGTGCTTAGGTAGCGCACTTCGTGCTTAGGTAGCGCACTTCGTGCTTAGGTAGCGCACTTCGTGCTTAGGTAGCGCACTTCGTGCTTAGGTAGCGCACTTCGTGCTTAGGTAGCGCACTTCGTGCTTAGGTAGCGCACTTCGTGCTTAGGTAGCGCACTTCGTGCTTAGGTAGCGCACTTCGTGCTTAGGTAGCGCACTTCGTGCTTAGGTAGCGCACTTCGTGCTTAGGTAGCGCACTTCGTGCTTAGGTAGCGCACTTCGTGCTTAGGTAGCGCACTTCGTGCTTAGGTAGCGCACTTCGTGCTTAGGTAGCGCACTTCGTGCTTAGGTAGCGCACTTCGTGCTTAGGTATCAGGTAAATGGTGTTTTGTTAGCGCCTGGGAGCCCCGCATTCCAATGCGCTATTAATAAGAGTGGGTAAATATTCATCCACAGATAAACACAAATAAATAAAAGATTTAGCTGGGAGCTCCGCAATCATTGCGGCTTTAATTTGGCGAGTGCTGAGTTTTACGAGTCGAAAAAAAACTTAAAGTGTTATATTTAATCGTAACATATGGAAAGATAGTTTTAAATTAAATCTTTTTATCTGTCTCGCAAGCATTTTGGAACAGCCTGTGTGGCAGCACCACACCTTGCGGGAAAGGGTGCGGAGCCTCTTTAATTCTTCGCTTAAACGATCCTTACATATCATTCAATATGACTTTAAGTTCTTGCCCCATAGCAGACTAAAACAATTAGAAATTCTATTGAAGAATGGGGAATAAAAATCAAGAGCCATTTTATAGAAGGATTTTTCCTTTTTATGATTCAAATATGTTTGAATTCATATGCATTGGTGGCATAGTTCAACTCGTTTTTCGGGCTCTTAGCTCAGTTGGTTAGAGCATCCGACTCATAATCGGACGGTCGCGGGTTCAAGTCCCTCAGGGCCCACTTGATAATCAAGCACTTACAGCAATGTAAGTGCTTTTTTTATGTTAAAAAAACTAATTTTGTAGCACTTTTGTAGCACTTTGCTTTTTCGTCATGTACCTTTATGATCAGATGTGAACTGATATGAATGGAGATGAAGAAGATGGCCAGAGCTAAGGGGTTAGGGAATATTTTTAAGCGTGGCAATATCTATTACTTACGTTTTACCGTTAATGGAAAAAAGAAAGTCGTATCCTTAAAAACCCCCAATAAGGCAATAGCGACAAAAGAAGCAGAAAAGTACTTATCTCCACAGAAGGCAAGTAATGAAGCAGAGGCGGCAGAGTTCATAGCAAAAGCGAAAGGCCTGATTTCTACTGAACGTATTTCTTTAGACGATGCCTGGGATTTATACTTTAAGTCAAAGCGAAGGCGGGATAGTGGTAAATCAACAATAACGTCTTATAAACAACATCTACAGAAATTTGTGAGGTTTGTCGAAGCGGAGTATGATGAGCTGATCTATTTGGATGAATTAACTCCCAAGGTAGCAGAGGAGTTTTTAGAATCTTTAAAGGTGTCACCCAATACCTACAATAAGTATAAAAATTTCTTGAAGCTCTATTTTGATACAGTCAGTAAAGATTGTGGTGTGACTAAGAATCCTTTTGAGGGAATTATTTCTAAGAGTTTGAAGAAGGAATCGTGGCGAGAACTCAATGATGATGAAGTCGATAAGCTGACAAGTTACCCCAAAGGGGAGGTGTGGGTTTTAATGAATTTGGGTATCTATACGGGGATGAGATTAAAAGATGCCGCTTTACTCAAATGGGCAGATGTAGATTTGAAGCGGGAAAAAATAATTTTCACTCCATGGAAAACAGCCAAATCTGAAAAAGTAGTTCACGTTCCTATTTTACCGGAATTAAGAAAAGCCTTGCAATGGGTAAAACAACAAAAACTAAGTAATGACTTAGTTTTGCCGGAGATGGCAGCATCATATCAGAAGAGTAGAACAAATCTCAGTTCTTTAGTGAAGCGCATTTTTATCGACCTTAAAATAAGGGATGGGAAGGTCGGGTTCCATTCACTCCGTCACACTTTCGTAAGTACCTGTGCGAAAGCTGGTGTGCCGATGTCAGTAGTTCAGGCCATCGTTGGGCATGGTTCACCAGCCATGACGCGCCATTATACACATATTGATATAGAATCTGCCCGCAAGTGGCTAGAGCCTAAAAATAAAGAAGTCCCTAAAATTGAAATAAATGAACTATTTGCTTTGGTAGAATCCATGAATAAGTCTAATTGGAAAGAGCTTAAAAAAGAAATTCTCTCAAAGAAAAATTAGTTTAGGTGACATACAAAATATGGTGCATGTATGATTCATGAGTCATTGATAACAAATGGAATCTTCTAGATTTTTAGACTGAACAAATGATTACCAGCGATTTAATCTACTTCACCTGACCCAGCACAGTTATCACATGATTCTTCTCCATCATCACCAATTTGAAAACCAGTCCCCTCACAATCAGGGCAAGTTTCATCCTGTTTCGGATATTCGTGATCTTCTTCATATTCGTTGTTAGACATAATCGTCATCTCCTTTTATTTATATATTTTGTCTTTATGCTTTAACCAGCCATCTTCGTGACGGCGTTGAGGATCGTGATGTGTCCAATGAATCACTCCCCCTTGTGAATTCCATTCGTATTCACCATTAAAGCTCACGATATCACCCTTGCGAAGAGAATTGATTCTCGGAGCCAAATCAATGTTATGAGCAATGAGTACTGTCTGACCAGAGGCTAACTTGAGAATGAACTTCTGATGTTTACTGCCTTTGGTATCATCGGGTAATACTTTAATCACGGAGCCGGAGCCCTTAACTTGAATATCACTCTGCTGATTTCTAAAGGCCTTCTGAATCCTTTGATCTTCAATAGACGAAGTATTAAGCTGAGTATTCGAAGAAGGCTTACTTGAAGAACTCTTCTGCTGATTTACAGCATAAGCAATCGTAGCAATAACTAGGATTATTAGGAAGTTTTTCATATCTATTCTGTCGAGATACCGAATTTGAGGAGTTTACGGGGGAGAACGTCGTCGAGGCTCTCAATGTCGGAATCGGTGAGTTCGATGAGTTTGTAGCCGTATTTGGCATAGATTTCCTGTTTTTGCTTTTTGCGGGCAGCGTAGCGTTCTTGTTCTTCGAGCCCCCAGTACTCGATATAAACTTTACCGTGCGGAATATAGAAATCGCAAAGAACATCTTCCTCGATTGGTAGACGGCGTTCGTAAGCGTGAACAATACCGGAAATGTAGAGCCAGTTATCAATCATTGCCTCGCCACGTGAGCGCACGCGGTGTCCATCATGAGTTCGAATATTAGCTGGATATTTCTTGCGATAATCATCTGTGGTATCTTTATCCTCATTGATTTGAGGTGGCGCAATACTTGTATTACTCAGGCTCTCAACTGTTTTCGTTAGAACGGAGTCCTGAAGAATTGATTCAGGCCAGCGTGTATAGGGAATACCTGATTGATAATGCTCCTGTTCAACACCACCGTGCTGTCGCCCAGCATCAGTGATCTTCCAGCCCTTAACGCCTTTCTCAATCCAGCCCAATTCCGCCAGAATCTTATTGATCTTGGATGCGGAGTAACTGAAGTGAGAACCGATCTTAGTTGAGCTCAAAGTTGTTTTGGATTTCCCTGGAGCGGCCGTCGTGGGTGACTGTCCAGATGACTCCGGCGCACTATTCAATTTCTGTAATAAGTCCTCCGGCCAGACAATATAATCGCCATACTGCTTAGAACTACGAATTTCTCCACCTAGTATTTTACCATTATCTGTTAGTTGCCACTTGCCTTCGACTTGCGTCGTTAAACCAGCCGCCAGTAGCTGTGCAAAGACTTCGCGTGTCTGAAGCTTATTAGCTTTCGATAATTGCGATGATGATATTTTCTTTGTATTCATGGTTACTTCCCTCTCTTCAATCTACTTAATACAGCCCCAGTTATTCCAGAAATAATCAATAGGATTATCAAGTGTTCCTATATAGATCTGGTCTTTACGAATTTTGAGTGTTACACGGAAGCGTTCCTTATTCTGAATTGCCTTTATCGCATTACTGTGCATCAGCTCATCGATTTTGGCGGTGGGTAAAATAAGTGCAGACTTTGTGCCGTCGGTATGCAGCATGACAAAAACATAAAAGACATTTCCGGCGTAATCTCTTTCCAAGGCCACCGTGCGCATATCAAATACATAAGAGTTTGTACGCTTGTGCCAGTTAGATGTTTTAACTTGCAGTGATAAGAGTTTGTTATTCTTGGTCGCGATAATATCCATTCCCACATCAACGCTCATTATACTGGCATTGTAGCCTCTGAAAAGCAATTCTGACGTGACATAATGTTCGCCTGCTTTAC